>DATNQR010000356.1:0-8343 GCA_036703905.1 Thermosynechococcaceae cyanobacterium | reverse complement strand
CGTAACAATGATGGACATTACAGAACTCTCATGAGGGTGCAGATTGAATCAGGCAGATTCTATCATCCGCCGCCAACTGTGACAGGGAAAATAGCGTGCCAATCAAAACAAAACCGAGAACCCTGTACGAGTCCTCGGTGTCTGAAAATGATCGAGGCTGAGCGATCGAACCCAAATCCTAGACAGCGCCGGGGCCATGGCCGCGCTTGTCATCAGTGAAGGTCAGTTCGCCTTCTTGAGCTTGGTTGATTTCCGCCAGTTCTTCAGCCCGCTTTTGGCGATCGGCTTCCAGCGATTCCCGCGCATCTCCCGGAGTTTCGTAGTACATTTCTGGCTCGATCGGGTAGTTGTTCAGCAAGCCTTCCTTGTCTACAGTGTAGCCATCGGTGGTGCGGATGCTTTCGCTGTTGGTCTGGTCATCCGTGGGGGCACTGGCTTCTCCCTCTTCGGTGGGGTGGGTCTTGTAGAGATTGCCCTCCCGTTCCATCCGGGCCGCCGTCTCCGCAGGGATAATATGGGGATCATAAATATCGGCCTCAACTCGATCGGCGGTGTCCTGCACAACCTGTCTAGCGCCTTGCTTATTCAAATCTTCTTTACTCATATAAATCTCCGGTTTTGTTTATCGGGATGCCCTAACTTAGCCGGATTGGTAGCTGGAGCTACACTACCTCCAGAGTGAAACCTGCTGGTTTTCAGTCCTCTTTTTCTCCCTCAATGGGTAGAAGTTGCGATCGCGTCTCCCAAGGCGATAGAGCCGAAGGGGAAGAATTCAGCTGCGTTGCCAAAACCACTACCTCACACAAGCGATCCACTGTGGCTTTTAGTGCGGCGATGTCCTGACCGAGGCGATCGATGCGGGCATCCATACGCTCTAATCCTGACGCTGGTGCAGATTGCCAGAGGGAGCAGTTCAGCGCCGCCAGAACTTTCTGCACAGTCGAAAAATTTGGATCGTAGTCGGGGTCGTTCAGAATTCGGTTGATCTGCTGGGTATAGCCCAAGTCACTGCCGCCGTGTTCCCTGGCGATCTGAGCGGAGATTTTGCGGACGCTCATACGCTGCGTTTGCATTAACTCGCGAATCAACTCCACCACCTGTCCTTGCATAAGCTGGCGACTCCTCCCTCAAAAAACCTCAAAGTCGTATCAAATTCTGCTGACTAGCAGGATTTGGCTGCCATAGCTGTAGACAGAGCTGTAGACAGTTTGCCTGGGACATCAGGCACGAAAAAGCAGCAGGACGATCGTCCCACTGCTCTAGCTTCTGTTACCTAAATTGCCTTACAAACCCACCAGTTCGCGGGATTCTAGCCCGATCAACTGCTGGGCGAGCGTCAAACGAGCTTCCAGCTTAGCGACGCTAAACTCGTTCCGCAGATGCTCCAGACGGGCAATGGCGTTCGCTTTCTCCGTGGTGAGACGGTTGAGGGAATCCAAGGCCCGTTGGTATTCGTGATTTACTTGAAGCACCTCAAACCGACGAGCTTTGCGCTGGTTGTCGTTCTTCAATCCGGTTTCAAACGCCACAACCATATCGGCGCTGCCTTCTAAACGAGCAACGTGCTGGCGAACCTCGGCAATCTGGTAATCCATCTCGTTGGCCGCCTGAGCAGCCTGAGCGATCGCGCTGGGATACTGGCTTAAGCTGAGTTTCATGAAAGTTTCCTCAAAAGAAGGTAACGATGAACCGGAATTAGACGAACCCCTCAACACAGGAGGAAGACAAACTTTAGGCGACTCGCTCTGCTAGAGCAATGGAACGCGGCGACACTTCCACGGGCACAGGCAGACTGTAGCTGGAGCGATCGAGTTCTGCCTGCTCCAACACCTTGACTTCGATGCTGACGGAAACTAGGTAAGAACCGGGTTGGTCACCTACTGCATCAGCCACCAAGCCTGCCAAAGCAGGGTGGTCAGCAGTGATCGGGTCGCGTAGGGTGCAGCGATCCCATTCGTACTTGGCGGCTGGATCGAGATTGAGAATGAAGTGCTTAGTCATAGGAAGGCCTGGGGTTAGCAGTACTTATGTACTATTGTAGTGGAAAATCACACCAACGACAAGGGGGAATAGATCGAGTCTGCTGGACTCGCTACGCAGCGATCGCTGGCTCTGTTGATCGCTGTTTCCGGGAGCGCGATCGAGCTTGAGGTTGATCCAGTCGATCCCAATACGCCAGCGTCTTAGCCAGATCGCTGTGCCCTTGCAGCCGAATCTCGTAGTTTTGGGGCAACTGCTGACCGCGACGAAGTTGAAACCTATAGCCCCGTGCTGCTAGGTATTGAGCGAATTTTTGAGCGGCATTGAAGCGATCGAAACCAAAGTAGCAAACCTCACCCCAGCCACTCATAAACGGCCGGCGAACCACTAGTACACGCGAGGATAAATACTGTCCCACTTGGCCCTGCTGAAGTGAAAAAAAGCGACCAACTTGCATAAGCTTTCGTCCTCTCTGTCTGATATCTATTGTAGTTAAGCTGCACTACAGTTTTTGGGTGAACCCTGGCGTGATCACCGCCTTTTCTTCTCCTTGAGCGCGCTCTGAAACGGCGGCAGACTGGGCGATCGTGCTTGTCTAGTACGGATTCCAGCCTCAGTCAAATTTCGCCTCACTCCTGTACTTATTATAGTATTTTTGTACTAAGTTGTGTGTCCCCATTCTTCCCCAAACCTTTCTCTGCTTTTTCTGCTCTTGTCCCTCGGTCTTGACGTAGCCCGTCAACTGTTACACCCTAGTTGGAGAAACATTAATTAAGGAAACCGCTTCATGGTCGCCACTCCCACTCGTCAGGAACTCAAATACGAGGTTAAAGACCTATCCCTTGCACCTCAAGGACGGCAACGGATCGAATGGGCAGGGCGGGAAATGCCAGTTCTGCGTCAGATTCAAGACCGCTTTGCTCAGGAAAAACCCCTAGCTGGGCTTCGCTTAGTCGCCTGCTGCCACATCACCACTGAAACAGCACACTTGGCGATCGCCCTCAAAAACGCTGGAGCCGATGGTCTTTTGATCGCCAGCAATCCTCTGTCTACTCAGGATGATGTAGCCGCTAGTCTGGTGGCGGATTATGGCATTCCGGTCTTTGCTCAACGCGGCGAGGATGCCGAAACCTACAATCGCCATGTGCAGATCGCCCTGGATCATCGCCCCAACATCATCATTGACGACGGCTGCGACGTAGTGGCGACCCTAGTGAAGGAGCGGCAGGGGCAAATTTCTGATCTTTTGGGAACCACCGAGGAAACCACCACTGGGATTGTGCGCCTGCGGGCCATGTTCAACGATGGCGTGCTGACCTTTCCCGCCGTCAACGTCAACGATGCCGACACTAAGCACTTCTTCGACAACCGCTACGGCACAGGACAATCCACGCTGGATGGCATCATCCGCGCTACCAACATTCTGCTGGCAGGCAAGAACATTGTGGTTGCCGGCTATGGCTGGTGCGGCAAGGGCACAGCTATGAGAGCGCGGGGTATGGGCGCAAACGTGATCGTGACAGAAATCGATTCGGTACGGGCGATCGAAGCCGTGATGGATGGCTTCCGAGTGCTGCCGATGGCGGACGCTGCGGCTCAGGGCGACATCTTCATCACTGTGACGGGCAACAAGCACGTTATCCGGGGCGAACACTTCGCCAACATGAAGGATGGGGCGATCGTTTGCAACTCAGGGCACTTCGACATCGAGATTGACCTGAAAGCACTAGGCGCAGAGGCAACCGAGGTCAAAGACGTTCGCAACTTCACTCAGGAATATCGCCTGCGGAACGGCAAATCGATCGTGGTGTTGGGCGAAGGTCGCTTGATCAACTTGGCGGCGGCCGAAGGTCATCCCAGCGCGGTGATGGATATGAGCTTTGCAAACCAGGCAATGGCTTGCGAATACCTGGTGAAGAACAAAGGCAACCTGAAACCAGGCATTCACTCCATCCCCTACGATGTGGATCAAGAGATCGCTCGTCTGAAGCTGCAAGCGATGGGTGTAGCGATCGACTCCCTGACTCCAGAGCAGATTGAATACTCCAACTCCTGGACTTCAGGAACTTGAGTCATTGAGGGGCGTTGATTCCACGTTGATTTAGAGAAAATCGATCGCCCCTTGCTTCAAGAGTTCTTGAACTGGGCAAGGAAGAAGGCTGGGATGAGTGAATCTCATCCCAGCCTTCTTCCAAAAGCCGTTGATGTAGCCTGTGCAAAGCACTGATCAAACCAGATCTAGTCTGGCTGACCCTGATTGCGGCGAATCAAGTATTCGAGAAGCTGCTCTGTCCGCTCATCACTAGCCGTAAGGCGCTCAATGACCGCATCGAGGCGCTCAATGGCTGCATCTGTATGTTGTTGAAACACCTGCAAAGCAGCTTCGGTTCGCAGTTGAGACAGTTGTAATGCGGCTGTGCCATCCTGTAGGGCTGAAATCCCTTCGCTATTGCGGCGACCCAGCTCACTATTGCGGCGGCTGATTTCAAGTAGCGCGGCAATGTCGGTTGAGTTTTTGTCGATCGCTTGCAGGATGAGGTTAGCAGTCATTTGAAGGTCAATAACCTGACCTTCGGTACGATCAATTCTCTGAGACAAGTCGTTCGGCTGCGTCATGGCGTAAGTGCTGCAACTGACTACAGTCTAAGCGATCGCGCCAGCTAGGTTTTGAAAGCGCGATCACTTCTCCCCAAAGACAATTACCCTCAATACTGGGTTTGCAAAGAAGGCGATCGAAGTCTCTACCCTCACTTCAGACGCAGAATTTGAACTATTCGCCTTCGACTTGCGATCGGTACTCATCTGCGGATAGGGCATCGTCTAGATCCTCCGGGTTCTCCACTTGGACTTTGAGCAACCATGCTAGACCGTAGGGATCATCTGCCAACTGTTCTGGGGCATCCATTAGGGGAGTGTTGGCCTGGACGATCGTGCCTGTAACGGGAGAGTTGAGATCTTCCACGGCTTTGACGGATTCCACCGTGCCGAACTTTTCGCCCTTGCTGACGGTATCGCCCACTTCGGGAAGCTCCAGAAACACAATGTCGCCCAGTTGATCCACTGCAAAGGCCGTGATCCCGATCGTGGCGATCGTTCCTTCCAGTCGAGCGTATTCGTGGGAGTCCAGGTATTTCAGATCGTCGGGATATTCAAACGCCATAGGGATGTCCTTTCACCAAGAAACAGATCGCAACCCTCTAGCATGGGAGGATGCCAGTTCATCTTAATGGATCTGGATCAGGCTTTCATAGAGTCGATCGGGTCACGCAAGGTCACCTCTGCGCCCGACCGGGACGGGGTAAATCTCGCAGCAGGTAGGGTTCTGGGTTTTCGGCAACCCAGGCCGTACTGGAGCGCGATCGTACCTCAAAGTGCAGATGGGCGGCGGCAGAACTGGGGCGGCCGGTTTTGCCCACTGTGCCGATCGTCTGACCTTGCTTCACGGTTTGCCCGACACTGACTCGGAGGCTGTCGAGTTGGGCATAGCGAGTTTGCAATCCCTCAGCGTGATTAATCACGATCAGATTGCCGTAGGCGGCTTGCTGTCCGGCAAAGGCGATCGTGCCGTCTCCCACAGCCAGCACTGGGGTTGCGATCGCGGCTTCCAGATCAATACCACCGTGGAAAACCGTCTGACCCGTCGAGCCTTGCAAACTCCAACCGTAGGGCAGCAAAATGTTTGCTCGTGTCAATCTGGTGGGTCGATTGGGCAAGGGATAGCCCTTAAGGATGGGTTCGGTGCGGCTTAGAGTTGCCTGCGCGGAAGGATCGCCGATCGGCGACCAGTTGACTCCGGGCACAAAGGCAGCTTTGGGCCGCAACTGGCAGCCGTTGGCTTCAAACAGCACGTCGGCGGCTACTCCGTAGGCGCTGGCCAAATCCCGCACCGTTTCGTCTGGTTCCAGTTCAACTCGAATGCCGTTGAAAGGCGGGATCAGCAGTTCAGTTCCCACGGGTGCTTCGCCGCTTCGCACTGCCAGATTTAAGCCCATCAGGGTTGTGGGAACCAGGCTATAGCGCCGAGCAATGCTGTCCAGGGTTTCACCTCTGGCGATCGTGTGCCGTTTTAGGCGGGACAGAATAGGCACAGCACAGGCAGATTGAGCCAAGCGATTTCCTGCCTGAGAGACTTCAGCAGCGCCCGCTCCGATCGTTCCATTCATGCCGCTGGATAGAACGATCGTCCCTACGGCTGCTGCTAGCCAGCCTTGTCCTCTGCTCATTTTCCTGTCCTCTACTCGGTGGCTCGTGATCTGGCTATTCAACAGTTCTGGCTTCACTCTTGCTATTCAGCTTCGCTCTTGCTATTCAACAGTCTAGCCACCCGGACTCCTAAGAACAGGCAGAGTTCCTCTTAAGAGAATTTTGCTCAAGAGAGTTTTGCTCAAGAGAATCTCGTCCTAAGAGAATTTCGTCAGAATTTTCAGCAACGATCGCGTCCGGTCGCTCAATAGTGTGCGGCGGTAGGCATCGGCAGCTTTCTTGATCGCTTCTGCTTGGGTGGGATAGGGATGGATAACGCTGGAAAGCTTGCTGAGACCGATTTTGTGGACGATCGCCAGCGTCACTTCGCTGATAATTTCGCCCGCGTGGTTAGCAACGATCGTCGCGCCCAAGATTTCGTCGGAGCCGCGCCTATGCAAAATTTTGACAAAACCCTCGGTTTCGCCATCGGCGATCGCCCGATCCACTTTGCCGAAGGGTATGGCGATCGTTTCAGCGGCGATGCCCTGAGCCTTGGCCTCCGCTTCGTAGAGGCCGACGTGGGCGATTTCGGGACTGGTATAAGTTGTCCAGGGCATCACCAAACTGCTAAGTTTCGATCGACCCAAACCGAAGGGGGAAAACAGAGCATTTTTGATGACAATCCGGGCGGCAGCATCGGCAGCGTGGGTGAATTTCCAATCCATGCAGATGTCTCCGGCAGCAAAGATTTTGGGATTAGTGGTTTGCAGAGAGTCGTTGACTTTGATGCCCCGCGAATCGTATTCCACGCCCACTTGCTCCAGGTTCAGCCCTTCCACGTTGGGCGATCGTCCAGCCCCAACCAGAATCTCGTCCACCGTTACGCTGTCCGATCGTCCCTGAGTCTGAAAGTGCAGCACCTTTCCCTCGACGGTTTTTTCCACACGCTCTACCTGACTGCCCAGGAATAGCCGAATTCCTTCGCTCAGGAATTTTTGCTGCACGATTTCGGCCGCATCGGTATCTTCCCGCTCAAGAATATGGTTGCCTTTGTGCAGCAGTACGACTTCGCACCCCAGCCGCCGGAAAGCCTGGGCCAGTTCGCAGCCGATCGGGCCGCCGCCAATCACCGCCAGCCGTTGGGGACGATCGACCAGTGAGAACACCGTTTCGTTGGTTAGAAATCCGGCTGCTGCCAACCCTTCAATTTTGGGCTGGCTAGCCCGCGCCCCGGTGGTGATTACGGCTTTCTTAAACCGCAGCGTGGCATCGCCCACGACGATCGTGTCCCGTCCGGTGAACCGACCCTGCCCTAGAAACACATCCACGCCCAGCTTCTGGAACCGCTCGGCTGAATCGTTTTCGCTGATCTCGGCCCGTAGTCGCCGCACTCGCTCCATCACGGCGGCAAAATTCACTTGCGGACGATCGGCCTGCACCCCAAACGCTGCTGCTGCCTGAATATCCGCCACGGCCCGCGCCGATCGAATCAAAGTTTTGGAGGGCACACAGCCGACGTTGAGGCAATCGCCACCCATCAGGTGCTTCTCGATCAGAGCTACTTTCAACCCCAGTCCCAGCCCAGCCGCTCCGGCCGCCGTCACCAGTCCCGCCGTTCCCGCGCCGATCACCACCAGATCGTAAACTGCGGCCGGTTGGGGGTTCACCCAATCGTCAGGATGCACGGCGGCCAGCAGCGATCGATTGTAGCGATCGAGGGGCTGGATCAGAGGTTGATCGAAGGTAGAGCTTGTCATGGTTTCAGGTAAGGAACGAACCTCTGTATACGCTCCTTGATTGTAAATCGCTACTTTCTGGCTCAACCGATCGTCCTGTAAATCTGTAAGTGGTTCAGTGTACGATCGCCGCTATTCCCTTTTGTTTACTTACGTTGAACGTTCGATCGCGTTTCACAACTTTCCTGCTTATCCTGCTGGTATGGCTGCTAGCTGCGTCGCCTGTTCATGCAGCCATTGCCCAGCCCGATCGCATTCCACTGACGCTGGAATTGCTGCAAGAGCGGTTGCGGAATCCAGTGCCCAGCGAAGGAACACGCATCATTGATTTACGACGAGTTGCGATCGATCTACGTCCTGAGAATGCAGGGTTTCGCGATCGGTTCTACAGCCTTGTGCAGGCGCAATTGCTGCGGCCGGGGGTTCCGGTGGGGCTGGATCT
>DATNQR010000355.1:0-2962 GCA_036703905.1 Thermosynechococcaceae cyanobacterium | reverse complement strand
ATTTTTGCCCCCCGCCCGTTCCGCCATGAACGCATCTGTCTTAGCGCGGGTGCGGTTGTAGACAGCTACAGGGAAGCCATTGCGTTCCACATTCAGCGCCAGGTTCTCACCCATAACGGCAAGACCAATCACACCAAAGCTTTGCTGGGTCATAAAACTCTCTGCTAATTCTGCATGGCGATCTGAAATTCCCTTTCAGGGTAGCCCGATCGCTTTTGTCAACCCTGGAAGATTAGATTAATTTTGCCAGCCTGACCGATCAGAAGATGTTGCTGAAGTAGCAATCCTCGGATACAGCAGAACTGCTTAGACCTGAGGCTTAGGAAAGTTCTGAAGCGTCTCTTAAGAGCTCTGGAGACGTTTCGAGGACGGGCTGAAGTGTAAGGAATCGGTGACGAAAGGAATAGAAGTCGTGCGACTTACGCCGTGAACCTCTCGCAAAAAACTGACGTGAAATTTCATCCATCCCGTCTAGCGGGGGTAGAGTTGTAGAGTGAGTTTCTACATCGATCATCACCAAACACCGATAGGCTGTAGCTCTCACGATCGAGATTCAGGCAACCGTTTTCAGGTAACCGTTTTCAGGTATTGGAGCAGCAATATGTTGGCGTATCTTCTGGCTTTGGCAGTCGGTTTGGGAAGTTTTGCCCTCTACATCGCAGCGTTCTTTTTTCCCGAAGTGCATCGCAAAAACGACTTCATCTGGAGCGGCGTGGGGTTGTTCTATGCGTTGGTGTTGTGGGTGTGCGCGGAACGCATAACGGGGGGCGTGTTGCTGGGGCAAACTGCAAGTGTGTCCTTGGTGGGCTGGCTGGGCTGGCAAACCTTGACTTTGCGGCGACAGGTTGCGCCCGCAGAGCAGCAAACCGCCGTCCCTACTTCTGAGGAAGTGAAAGCTAAACTGACCGACCTAGCCAGTCCTGAAGCCGTCTCGAAGCTATCGGGGCAGGTGGGACAGCAGTTCGGCAAGCTGAAGGCTTGGGGACAGGAGAAGCTGAGCGCCCAGAAACTTGCACCTCAGCCCACCGAGGAACCTTACGTGCCTCTGACCCCGGCCGACTTTGCTACGCCCGATCGCCCTCCCACAACCGACACTGCAATAGGCGCGATCGATGCAACCGCGCCCTTGATCGTCCCTAAGCCAGCGCCTGAAGCTGCGATCGCGCCTGAAGCCGCGCCGAAATCTACACCGAAGCCTGCCGGAGGGATAGGGTCAGCGTTTCAGCAAATGCTGGGTGGATTCAACAAAAAGCACGAAAGTAAACCTGTTTATGTCCGCAAGCAGTTCAGGAAACCTGAAGGCAACGAGGCAGAGGCCGATGAAGTTGAGACAATCTCAGCCACGCTGATCTCGCAAAAATCTGCCTCGCAGCCGCAGGTTAAATCGATCGATCGAGCAACAGACAACAGCGCGATCGTCGAGGACATCGACATTCCCTCAGATGCCATCTTGCAAGAGGAAATCGCCTACGAGTCCACCCACGCCACACCGGATGCTAGTTCGACTGAAGCGATCGCAGAAACACCCTCAGAAGCGACTCTAGAACCTGTGCCGCCCCATCCACCCGCGCCTGAATTGGTGGAAGCAGCCCTAATTGATGCTGAGGAGAAGGGAGTGCCCGCCGACCCGCCTTTGCCAGAGGCTGATTCCTCAGAGCAACCCTAGCCACAAGTTGATGCCCCACCTTTTTTTGCCGTCCACTGACGCGCTAACTGAGGCGACTTCGATCGCCCTCGTCCAGGCCATTCAGCGCCAAGAAATTCCCTCCTCCCTCACTGCCCAACCGATCGCCACTGCTTTTGTCCATCAGGGGACAGGGGGAACGCCGATCGTGCTGCTGCACGGGTTCGATAGCTCCGTGCTGGAGTTTCGGCGGCTGCTACCTCTGCTGGCGGCCGAAAACGAAACCTGGATTGTCGATTTGCTGGGGTTTGGCTTCACCGATCGTCCTGCCGATGTCAGCATCAGCCCGGCGGCGACCAAAACGCACCTGCACGACTTCTGGAAAACCCTGATCGATCGCCCTATCGTTCTAGTCGGCGCTTCAATGGGCGGGGCGGCGGCGATCGACTTTGCCCTCACCTATCCCGATGCGGTGGCCAAACTGGTGCTGATCGACAGTGCCGGATTTGCCAAAGCGCCGCCCTCGCGCTTTCTGGTTCCGCCATTGGGTTATCTAGCCGCGCAGTTTCTCCGCAGTCCCAATGTCCGCCGCAAGGTCAGCTTGCAGGCCTACTGCGACCCCAGCTTTGTCACCGCCGATGCGGAACTGTGTGCGGCGCTGCATCTCAGTTCCCCACGCTGGTCTGACGGGATCGTCGCTTTCACCAAAAGCGGTAGCTACAACTTCCTGGCAGACGAAATTCCGCAGATCCAGCAGCCAACGTTGATTTTATGGGGCGATCGCGATCGCATCCTGGGCACAGCCGATGCAGATAAGTTCCGGCGGGCGATCGCTCATGCCAAGTTCTTCTGGATTGAGAACTGTGGCCACGTCCCCCACCTGGAGCAACCCCGCCTCACGGCCCAGCACATTCTCAAGTTCATCAATGGCTTTGGTTGATGGGAGCAGGGCGGAAAGGGGACGATCGCTCTCCCCTAGCTCGCAGCTACCTTACCCCTGCCCATAGAAAAAGCTAGGATGACAGATAAAACTCCAAAACCTCGGACTTATCCTGCAAAAGTTCTGGATAACTCCCAAGAACAAGGCTCTTATCCAGCAGATCCGATGGACAATATTCGATTCAGCAGGACTTATCTATCAGATTTGACGCTGAATACATAGTTGGGCTGCTTCATATCTTAGTAAGAGCGATCGTTGAAAGCTATCGGTGCGCAAGTTGGAAGGGCAAGCATATGGGAATCGTTGGTGAGCTAAAGCAAATATCCTTGGCAACCCTCGAAATTATGCTGCAAAATCCGTTGCTTGTAGAGTTATTTCGCGCTGCACAATATCTACCA
>DATNQR010000354.1:0-3373 GCA_036703905.1 Thermosynechococcaceae cyanobacterium | reverse complement strand
CACCGATCGTCTGAAGAATCTGGCGGTAGCTGAGTGCGCCCCGAAATGCGCTAGTAATGGCATTCAGCAAGGACTCTTGCCGCAGCGATCGTCGCAGTTCCCGTGTGCGGGCTTTCAGAACATTATGGGTGTCCACAGCCTGCCGCACCACTGCCTTCAGTTCCTCATCGTCCCAAGGCTTGGTGACGTACTTGAACACTTTTCCAGAGTTGATGGCTTCTACCAGATCTTCTACATCCGTGTAGCCTGTCAAAATGATCCGAATAATATCGGGATATTGAGTAGCCGTCAGGCTAAGGAACTCTGTTCCGCTCATCAACGGCATCCGTTGATCTGAAATGATGACCGCCACATCCCCTTCTCGCGCCAAAATCTCCAGAGCACTTGGCCCACTCTCGGCCCGTAACACTTTGAAGTCGCGATGGAATGTGCGATAAAGCAAATCCAAATTATCTGGCTCGTCATCGACGACCAAAAGCTTCGGTCTGTTGTTGGATTGAACTCTCATGCAGCGCTCCCTGACTACAAAGGCAGTTGGACGAACAACCTCTGGGATGGATAGAACGTCTTTCGCGTAGATGTTAGGAAGCCCTGATTCAATTGACTGATCCGATCGAGTTGCACGACTGGCTGGGTTTTGCTCATCTGTCTAAAAGGAAACCTGACCGGCTGACCGAGTTCGGTTCGAGGTTGGCGGATCACCATCAGGCTACCTTGCACCCATTCAATCTTCAATGAAGCCGTATCCAAGGTAATACAGAATTCGTGGAAAAAACCCCTTACCTGGTTCAGGAGGGTAATTTCGGGATCGAAGGGACAAGGGAAAGCGATCGTGGGAAGTCTCCAAGTTCGTGAACGCCGATGCTCTATGTTCATTAAGATTGCCCGTTGCAAGGTCTCTAATAACTCCAGAAACAACTTCTTTCTTCTGCCTTCTTTTCTAGGACTAATCAGTGGTAGGACTAATCAAGCTGAATATAGAACCCCTGACTGCTACCGTCCCTTTGCTAAAGAGAACTACAGAAAGTCTCCTACTCAGTTTTGCTCAGCTGCTCACTATTTCCTTTTTCAATTCAGCCCTATTGTTCAGTCTATCTGCTTTACGAAGCGAAGACATCTAGCGTCAAGCACTTAAACAACCTCCGTGGTCGATCGACTTCCTTGCTCAACCCTCCTCGTCTTTGTACCTAGCGATGCAGGCACTTTGGGCACTTTGGTAAAACAGTCTAGGAATTCTGAAGCTTATTCTTTCTACTAAAGCGTTTCCTCTGCATCAGGAGACACTTCAATCTTTCGGTTCAGGATGAGGCAGCTTTTCTCTATCTTGGTTAAGTCGAGCGAGCAGGAAGCTCAGGGGGTGTTGATCGCTAGCCCATGTTCATACATTGTCCATTTATCCCAGTAGCTTACTGAAAGCAGATCCTTTCGTCTGCGACCTGAAAGAAGCTATAGCCCTGCGATGATTTGGCGAGGTGTCTTCATACCGTCTCTTCCGTAGGGTATTGAGGGTTTTCAGGCATTTTTTCTAAACTCTATTTAAATCGTATCAACAGGACATGGAACCGTGAATCGTCGTATTCCTCCCGAACCGGGACAAGAATCTGTCTGGGATTATCCCCGGCCGCCGCGCTTGGAGGACACTGCCAAACAGCTTCGGATTGTGTTTAACGGAGTGACGATCGCAGAAACCGATCGAGCCAAACGAGTTTTGGAGACTAGTCATCCCCCGGTCTACTATATTCCTCCCGAAGACATTCGGATGGAGTATCTGGTTAAGTCACCTCGCACAACCTTTTGCGAGTGGAAGGGTCAGGGCGGCTACTACACGCTGGTGGTTGGAGAGAAACGAGTTGAAAATGTGGCCTGGTACTACCCTGATCCGACACTCAACTTTTCGGGGATCAAGGATCATCTCGCTTTCTACCCTGCTCCCATGGACGGCTGCTATGTGGATGGGGAAAAAGTAGAGGCTCAGCCAGGGGAATTCTATGGCGGATGGATCACGAAAGATATTGTGGGCTCGTTCAAAGGCAGTGCGGAAACGTGGGGCTGGTAAGCTGCGCTTCAGTTCACTACGCTCTAGCTCACTACAGCCGTGGACAGGCAGCCTAGGACATCGAGTTTGAAGGGGGAGATGGAGACAATTGCCCCCGGCCAGGGGTTCCACCCCTGCATGCCGTCTTAACCTATGACGCTATGGCTATAAAGCTAAAGCCAAAAAAACGGAGGCATCACTGCCCCCGCCTGTCTGCTTACTGAGAGTTTCGAGATTACATCTGAGGAATATACTGCTGTTTTTCAGGTATATCTGTATACTCAGCGACGATTTGCCGAAGCTCATCCCCGTCGATCGTCTCCCGTTCGATGAGCAAATCCACCAAGCGATCGACAACAGTGCGGTTATCCCGCATGATTCGACAAGCATCGTCATAGCAACGCTCGACAATCGATCGCACTTGGGCATCAATCCGGGCCGCAATGCCCTCGGAATACTCAGAGCGAGTCTGCCAATCCCGACCCAGGAACACCTCACCCGACTGACTTTCCAAAGAAAGTGGGCCTAGATCAGACATCCCAAACCGAGTCACCATCTGCCGGGCCATACCTGCCACCTGTTGCAGGTCGCTGCCGGCTCCTGTCGTCACTTCCGAGTCGCCAAAAATGACTTCCTCAGCCGCTCGACCTCCCAGAGCGCCCGTAATCCGTGCCAGGATTTGGGAGCGAGAAATCAAACTCTGGTCTTCGTTGGGCATAAACCAAGTGAGTCCTTTTGCCTGCCCACGAGGAATCAGCGTTACCTTTTGCACAGGGTCATGGTCTTTGACCAGTGTGCCAATAATAGCGTGACCGATTTCGTGATAGGCGATTAGGCGCTTACTCTTGCTATCCACTAAGGGTGTGCCTTCCATACCTGCAACCACACGATCGACGGCAGCGTCAACTTCCAGCATGGTAATGGCATCTTTGCGGCGACGAGCTGTGAGAATTGCCGCTTCATTCAGCAGGTTCGCCAAATCTGCCCCAGAGAAACCAGGGGTACGACGGGCGATCGTTTCCAGAGAAATATCGTCTGCCAGCTTCTTGTTTCGAGCATGGACTTGCAGGACTTCCAGACGACCTTTGACATCAGGGGGATCAACCGAGACTTGGCGATCGAAGCGCCCGGGACGCAGCAGAGCAGAGTCCAGCACATCCGGGCGGTTCGTCGCCGCAATGATGATGATCCCTGTGTTGCCTTCAAACCCGTCCATCTCGGTCAGGAGTTGGTTCAAGGTTTGCTCTCGCTCGTCGTTGCCGCCGCCGATGCCCGCTCCTCTCTGCCGTCCTACTGCGTCAATCTCGTCAATGAAGATGATGCAGGGGGCGTTCTCTT
>DATNQR010000353.1:0-4801 GCA_036703905.1 Thermosynechococcaceae cyanobacterium | reverse complement strand
GAGAAGCTGTCTGAACTCATTGCTCTGATGACGGTTTATGCGCCCCAGATTGATTACTTGATTTTCTGCACTGACTACACAGGAGCCTTCGCGTACTTGCTTTCTAGAGAGAATCCTGGGGATTTTCCCACTGTGACGCGGTTCCGCAATACAAAGGTGATTCGCAGTGCCACAACCAAGCTCACCCCCCCAGATGACCCTAGCTCCCATTGGCACGAGTTCGAGGGCAGTTCCTTCCGCAAACCGGCCGCCGGGATGGTAGAACTGGTGCAGCAGAAAACTTACTCAACGCGGATTGTTGGAGTTTGGGAAAGGGAAGAAGACTACGAAGCGCTCACCGATGACATTTTGCCCATTGCTCAATCGGTTGGGCTGCAATCTGCGAAGTTCTGGCGTGAGCGCTGTGATCAGTGGGGGACAGATAGCAGCAGCCCCAAGCAGGTAAATTCTGCTGCACCTGCAAAGACGGCAGTACAAACCACAACTGATCCGAGAACCCAGTGGAAGCATTTCAGATCCACTGACTTGTCGATTAACTCAGACAAGTTTTGGGACATCAGAATGACCGACAATCTGCTGGGCTATGTTGTGCGCCACGGGCGCTGGGGCACAGCAGGGCGGGAATTGAACCCGAAGATGTTTGCTACGCAAAAACAGGCAACCATCGCCTATGACACGATCATTCACGAGAAGCGACGGAAGGGCTATCAGCCCATTCCTTAATGCAAGCTGGGGAAAAGGGGGCGATCGCGCTAGATGCGATCGCCCCCTTTTCCCAACCATCAAGATTCCTGTTCAGGTTGATGCAGGCACATCATGAGATCCAGCAAAGACATGGACTGAACTTGCTTGGCGGTTAACTTCCAGCGCTCCAGAAAGCTCTGCTCAGTCAAGGACTTCAAAGGCAGTTCTAGCAGCCATACACTGTTGGCAACCAGCCTGACGAAAGCTGACGGTTTCATTGCCTTCTCGTTCAAGCGCTGTAACCCCTCCCAGCCTTGAGGCGAGAGGGATATTGATTGAACATCCCCCTTTGCAGTTGAAACGCGATCGGAAAGGGCTTTCCCCTTGAGAAGGGGACTCCGCTTCTGCCCAGGGCTTCCCCGATACCGCAGCAGGACTTCAACGATCGGCAAAACCTCCCACTGCGCTGGGATCAGGCTCCAGCGCTCTAAGACCGCATCATCCCACAACTGAGCAATCGGGTTTAGGAGCAAGTCAGAATTTTCCCCCAGGAACTCGATGAACCGAGACAGTCGTAGATCAACAGTGCGGGCAAGCTGTCCTAGCGCCTGCCAGCGATCAAGGGGCATCCGAAAAGCATGGCCCCGCCGACGCTGATCCGCAGGCACAGGAACCCGTCCAGCACGATTCAATCCCTCTAAAGACTTGGGGTTAACTTTCTTGCGTGGCTGACGATTGGAATCAGGCTTGCCAGCCATCACTAGCACCGGGGTTTTCATAAAGGCTTCCAAATTATAGCGGGGCGCTTTGCCTATTCTGGTGAACTTTAGGCACAAGTGTAGTATGTCTGTGGAACAAGCTTATAGTAAATCTGTTGTAATTTACAACAAATCTGCTACAATGGAAGCATGGAGACAAACCACCCACCCATAAAGTGCCGACCGCAAGAGAGTCGGGGAACCTGCTGAAAAGGGAACTGCAAACCCGCCGCAGAACTGGTCATGAAGCCATCGGGCGTAAACCAGCCGTCACGAAGATAGAGGTGTGTTTGTTGAAAGCTTCGCATGACAAAAGAGAGCGCCCGACTTCCAATCTGAACGCTCTCCCCTGTTTTCTACTCGCAAGGAGTTTCTATGTCATTTGTAGCAGATCATCTGGTGACCGAACGAGATCTTGAGCAGGCAGCTTTGCTAGAAGCCGTTGCCCCGGACTACTATGACGGTGCGGCTGACTTCGCCTTCGGCTATATGCCGAAATACCCAACGAACCAAGTGTATATGAGCGGCTGGCTGGACAAATTGCAGGCAACAGTTCCACTGGAGAACGATCACGCTGTCTACCCAGTCGCCCACTACAAGGTAGTGGAGACAAGCGACCGCAATGCTCAGATTTTTGCTGGCATTGACGGCCCCCCGGACGAGTTTTAGCCTCACGACCTGGCGGAGGTCGAAAAAAGCCGCATTGTGCTAATCGGGGTGGTTGCACGTTTGAGGTGCGATCGCCCTTTCTTCTCCCTCGCTTCATTTTTAGGAGAGTCCCACATGGCAAAAGTCGTTAGCGCCATCAGCGCGAAAGTTGAAAAGATTGGCAAGCTCAAAGAGGGCAACTATGGGCCCTACCGCTCAGTGCTATTTCTGGATCAAGCCTACCCGCGAGGCGCGGAAGAGGCAAAGATTTGGAAGTCTTTGTCTGATGAGGAGACACAGAACCTCCGCGAAGGTGCAACCGTCCAGTTAGTACCATCGGGAACGGACAAAAACGGGAACACCAAGCATCAGATCGTGACGATGGACAGCCCTCCCACGGCGACTCGTTCCTCTCCGCCCTTGCCGTCCTCCCCGTCCCCAGCTGCGATCGTGACCCGTCCAACTTCTGTTCCGCCAACCTGGAATCCCCAAGACAAGCAACAGTTGTGTGCTCTCGTGACAGATTACGCTGACCTCTTCAAGTTCTGTATTGCCACCGTGCAGCACAAGATGGAAGAGCAGGTGGAGTCCCGTGACTACAGGGCGATCGCTACCACTCTATTCCTGCAAGCGGTCAACACAATTCCTGCTTCTGCACCGGAGCCAGCAGCCACGGTTGAGGAAGCTGAATTTGTCCCAGAAGACGACATCCCGTACTAGCGCCGACATTGAGCTAAAGCAGCCGACAGTACACGCCCCGGACACTAGCACCGGGGCACAAGTTTGTTTGAAACCACTCAGTCGCATTTACCAGGAGAGACGTATGACTGACCTGACTGCTCTGATTGAAACGATGGCGATCGACTCCGATGGCAGACCCATCCAGCCTTCTGAGATCGTGCCTGTGATGATCTTGCTGCTTCAACGCCTCCAGCGCTTGCCCGATTTCAAGGCAATTGTTCAAGAGTGTTTGGACGACCTGCGCTACCGGGAGCAGTAACCATGCGACACGATGGACTTCCTCCGGTCTGCTCTAAAGTAGGCATCCGGGTTCGACAGTATTTGGAATCTAAAGAGATTGCCATCATCGACTCGGATGGAGTAGAGCTACGCCGCTACCCACTTGACCAGTATCAGGAAGCGTTGCAGTACGCGCTCGAAGCGGCTTGCGAGCGCTTGGGGCTAGATCCAGAAGATTACGGCTTTGAGTTTCTTTAGCCCTAACACAACTGACTGACAACCCCAGGTAAACCGCACTGGCTGGGGCTACTTTATCTTTGGAGGTTTTCAATGAATCAGAACGTTGATCGGGGAGGTTTTTAGTGCCGCCCACTCAATTCATTGACCTGACTGGGCGGTTGCAAATCAACCTTATCCCGGCTAAGTTCACTGCCGAAGCCCAAGCGCGAATTACCATTCTGCATCAGGGTCAGGTTACGGCTGAGTGCCTAATTCCTGCCGCTCAGGTGGACGCGATCGTCCAAAGTTGGCGACGGGCCCGCCTGGAATTTCCAGGGGAAGACTGGCTCACTCCTGCCCCAACCCCGACCGGATCGCCTCTACTGCCGCCAGTCCCGGTTCTGCTCCAGCAACTTCAGGTGATGGACGCGATCGAGTCGGCACTGGGCGATACAAGTGCTGCTGAAAGCTTCTGTGAGGACTGCCGCATCGACGGCAACATCATCGGTAATCGCTCTTACCAGGAAGCCTTCTGGTTCTGCAATGCCAGTGAACACTTGAGGCTGGCGATCAGCTACCTCAGCAAGATACTTGACCTAGAGGATTAGATGCCCAACCCTTACCACCAGAACCCACAAGACCTACAGCCGCTCGTCGGCGGCACAGTTAAGACAGCAGGGGTGAGCCGCGAGCAGCTACATCGAGGAGTCCACGGGGCGGGAACTGGAATATGCTCGATCACAAGGCAATTCGGTTTTTGGAGGCGCAACTCTAATGGACACCCTGACGATCGGCAAGCTGACCATTGCACAGCTACGGCAGTACATGACGCTGCACGAATCCCGTAACGTCCGGGCCCAATGGACAACACCCGCCATCACCCTGACCGAGTTTGAGCAGGTGCAACTCCAGGTGATTGAGGATCGCCTCTCTCTGGTATCTCCCCATTTGCTCAACGAAGCAACAATCTGGGCCCGAGCCATCTACCCGCTACTGGTGCTGGCGGAATCAGGTTCAGTCCGTGCTTGGTCTGAAGTAGTAGTCAGCACCCAGTATCCTGCCTTTGAGGTCAACGGCATCATCGATGGGGTCTTGGGACAAGAGGTTGCTGGACGGCTTGACACACCCTACCTGGTGGTTGTAGAGGCAAAAAAAGGGATTGGAGGAGAAGATCCTGTACCACAACTGTATGGGCAGGTGTTGACCGCCGCCCGATTAAACTGGGAACGTCATCCCCAAGAAACTCAAGTTATCTTTGGGGCGTACACCATTGCCGATACCTGGGTCTTTGTCCGGGCAGAGGTATCAGGTTTCGAGAGTCAGGTATCGCTCTTGATCGAAGTGTCGAAAGAGTATAGTCAGCGTTACGAAGCGGCCGCTATTCTGAAGATTCTCAAACAGATTGTATTGGAGCAATCCCCACCACCGTTTGAGGAGGGCAATTTATGAGTATTTTGGACGCTCAATTCCCTGCGGGACACTACATGAACGTGGCGTGGCTCCGAGGGTGAAGACGACAGTTAGCAACAGCA
>DATNQR010000352.1:0-1722 GCA_036703905.1 Thermosynechococcaceae cyanobacterium | reverse complement strand
CTGAGCGGGAGGCTGACGATCGAGAACTCGCACTTCTAAATCTGGAAATTGGCTCAAATCGTAGGCGATCGCTGCACCTACAACGCCACATCCAACGAGCGTCACTCGCGTCATCGCTGCTTAACGCTAAGACTTGGGGATTAATTGCAGGAAGGCATCAAAATCCCTCAGCGTCTCACCATAGTTGCGAATCGCAGTTTTATAGTCCTGATCCTGAGCCGCCTTGTCGATCGCCACTAAATTATCAAACACTAACTTCGCAGATTTACGGGCAGGAGCCTGAACATCGGGCAACAGGTTGCGGGCTACATTCAGCATCGTTGTGCGTAGCTCTCCGTAGGGCCCGTGGATAAAATTTCGGGTAAAAGTCCAGTCCTGGTTCTGAATCAGCGTTGCCAGTTCTGGTAAGCGATCGCGGGCCGCCTTCAACTCGCCTGCATAGCCTTGAATTAGCTCCAGCTGGTCAGGGGTATAGGTTGTTGATTTAGTGGGTTTGGCTTCAGCAACCGCACCTAAACTCAGCAACAGGATCAGCGCAAAAGCCAGGAGGACAGAAACAACAGACCGATACTTCGCCATAACCACTTAATTTCTCACCAGTTCAACCGACAACCCAATCATACAGAGGGTTGGTAGTCACTTCACCGCAGAATGGCTGAGTTTCACTTCGATTTGCCTCAGATCTTTGCGGGTTGGGAGATGGATTGGTCAATGTACAGTGTCCCGCTTCCCTGACTAGAGCCGGGTCCACCCACATCAGGAGGATTGTAGGCTGACAGCGCTACAGGCAGGGCCAGTAATAGGGAAGCTGCGATCGTGCCAAGCTGAACAACAGGAAACATCACTCTTCATCCTTGCGGAAAACACTTATGGCTCAGAATACAATCTTCAACCGGTGCAGTCTCCTATCCGGAAACGTTCCACTTTACTTGAGCCATGCTCCAATAGAGGAGAACGCTCATTAGACTATCCAAATTAAAAGGTTTTCATGTTCCTTCCCCCTGGCTTTGGACAGAGAACAGCTTCGACTCATCTCGGCAAAATGGCGTATTACACCGCCGAAGCCTCTCCCTGGTTGACCGACGACGCAAACGATCCTCCTCAGCCAACTCTGGTGTTTCTGCACGGCTTTGGGGGTGGATCGTCTGCTTACGAATGGTCAAAGGTATACCCAGCTTTTGCGACAGAATATCGAGTGATTGCGCCTGACCTGATTGGCTGGGGACGATCGGAGCATCCCGCCCGTAACTACCAGGTGGACGACTACGTTTCCACCATCACAGAGTTTTTGGAACAGATCGGTGGGTCGCCTGTGCCCGTTGTTGCCTCTTCCCTCACTGCCGCTTTCACCATCCGCGCCGCGATCGCCCGTCCCGACCTATTTAAGTCTTTGATCCTGACAACCCCTGCCGGCCTGTCGGATTTTGGTGAGAACTATAGTCGCAGCCTTTTTGCCCAGGTTGTCAAAACGCCCTTTCTCGATCGCCTCCTCTACAGTGCGGGTATTGCTACTGCCAGTGGCATTCGCAGCTTTCTAGAGCAGCGCCAGTTTGCTCGATCGGAGCGAGTGTCTCCCGAAATTGTCGAAGCCTACCTGCAATCCGCCCTCCAGCCCAACGGGGAATATGCGGCTCTATCGTTCGTTCGGGGCGACCTGTGCTTCGACCTGTCTCTGTATGTTCCTCAGTTAGCTGTGCCGACAGCGATCCTGTGGGGCCGACG
>DATNQR010000351.1:0-3142 GCA_036703905.1 Thermosynechococcaceae cyanobacterium | reverse complement strand
GTTATCTAAATAAGTCTTATTAGAGTCTCATAAGATCGATTTGAGAGGGTGTATACCTCTTTGAGGACTTAAGCATCGCTATCACCCATATCGATCCTCGCCCTCCTGCCAACCGCACATTCCTTCTTCAACCTGAATTGCCTGATCTGCTCGAACGGAGAGCGAATACAAAGAGTAAGAGAGCATCGCCTCGCTTCCCCAAGCTTCTCAATTACCTCTCTCAATTACCTTAAAGTGCAGCCCGATCGCCGCAGAAACCTGAGTTTGTGCTACCCTTCCTCCAGGAAACGTGACGAATACGCCTCAGCATGCAGCTAAGATTGCTCCGTCCAAAAACTCGCCCAACCCGGCACTATCGAGTCCGATCGCTCCTCTGCCTGCTGCTGTTGCTGCCGATCGGTTGGGTGGGCTACCGAGAAGTGCGGAGCTATTTCGAGCGCCCCCAAGCACTGCTGGTACTCGGAGGCGCAACCGAACGAGAAAACTTCGCTGCCGAATTTGCCCGCCAGCATCCACATCTACCCATCTGGATCTCCGGCGGCAGCAACCCCGAATATACCCAGAGCGTATTTGCCGATGCAGGCATTGACCCCAAGCGCATCCACATCGATCGGGCGGCCGTTGATACCGTTACCAACTTCACCACCCTGGTCGATCAACTCCGCGCTCAGGGCATTGATAGCGTCTACCTGATTACCTC
The DNA here is from genome assembly GCA_036703905.1 of Thermosynechococcaceae cyanobacterium. Taxonomy (GTDB): domain Bacteria; phylum Cyanobacteriota; class Cyanobacteriia; order Leptolyngbyales; family Leptolyngbyaceae; genus DATNQR01. The sequence goes on along the minus strand of DATNQR010000351.1, from coordinate 2,442 downwards.
CGACTACCATATGCGCCGCGCCCAGGTGATCGGCGAAATCGTCTTCGGTAGCCGCGACATCTACCTCAAACCTGTGGCCGTCCCTTCCGATCAGGAAGCCGAGTCAGTTCTCAAAGTCCTTCGAGACGGAGCCAGAGCCGTGTTGTGGGTTACAACAGGTCACACTGGCGCAAGCGCAAATCAGGTCAACATCAATCAGGTCGACATCAATCAGAGATAGCGATCGCTCTCCCCAACTCATCTGCAAGCACCAACCTAGCGCTTCGACTGCATCACCTGCTCCACAAAGTTGGTGTAGATATCCCCTTGCTGGAACTCTGGAGTTTCTAGAATTCTCTGATGAAAGCTGAGAGTTGTGGGCAAGCCCGTCACCGCACACTCCCGCAGTGCCCGTCGCATCCGGCGAATGGCGGAGGGTCGATCGTGGGCCCAAACAATCAGCTTGCCAATCAGCGAATCGTAGTAAGGTGGAATCTCGTAATCCGTGTACACATGGGAGTCCATGCGCACACCAGGGCCACCAGGAGGAAGGTAGCCACTAATGCGACCCGGATGGGGACGGAAATTGTGATCCGGGTCTTCCGCATTGATCCGACACTCGATCGAGTGCCCCTGCAAACGCACCTGATCCTGCGTCAGGGGCAGGCGCTCTCCCTGAGCAATGCGAATCTGTTCAGCAATCAAATCCAGTCCTGTGATCATCTCCGTCACCGGATGCTCCACCTGAATCCGCGTGTTCATCTCCATAAAGTAGAACTCGCCCGATTGATCCAGCAAAAACTCTACCGTCCCTGCGCCCACGTAGTTGATCGACTGAGCCACCGCCACCGCCGCCGCCCCCATCTTCTGCCGTAGCTCCGGCGTGAGGGCAGAACTAGGAGCCTCCTCCAACAGCTTCTGGTGACGGCGCTGAATCGAGCATTCCCGTTCCCCCAGATGGATCACGTTGCCATAGGTGTCCGCCAGGATTTGAAACTCAATGTGACGCGGCTTTTGGATAAACCGCTCGAGGTACACCCCCGGATTGCCAAAAGCAGCTTCCGCTTCTCCCTGAGCCGCCGCAAACAGCCGCCCCAGATCCCCTGCCTCCTGCACCAAACGCATTCCCCGTCCGCCTCCCCCGGCGGTCGCCTTGACGATCAGAGGATAGCCAATCTTCTCGGCGATCGCTTCTGCCTCTGCCTCATCTAGCACCAACCCAGCGCTCCCCGGCACAGTGGGCACTCCCACTTTCTGCATGGTTTTCTTAGCAGTGGATTTGTCCCCCATTGATCGGATCGACTCTGGCGACGGGCCAATAAAAGCGATTTGATGATCAGCGCAGATCTCAGCAAAGCGGGCATTCTCCGCCAAGAAGCCATAGCCCGGATGGATCGCCATGGCATTGCGCGTCAGGGCCGCCGCCAGAATATTGGGAATATTCAAATAGCTTTTGCTGCTGGAAGGCTCTCCAATGCACACTGCTTCATCAGCAAGCTCCACATGGAGAGAATGGCGATCGATCGTAGAGTGAACCGCCACTGTTGCGATCCCCATTTCTTCGCAAGTGCGAATAATCCGTAGCGCTATCTCACCGCGATTGGCAATCAGAATTTTTGAAAACTGCATTTTTGAAACAAATTCGGTCGTATTAAGTACAATAAACGCTTCTGAGAACCCCTGGAAGATTTCGGCTGAGATTTGCCCGTCGCCCTATCCACCGCACTCGCACCCATTTTTCACCTGACCCAGCACCGCAGAAGCCAGTCCACCCCAAATCGGCGTATTGACATTGGCAGCCCGGAGTCCATCAGCCGTCCAGGAGTTGCAGGTTTTCAGAATGGAGTAGCGACCCGTCGCGGCAAAAAATCCGCTCTGCCCATCTGAGTTCAGGCGAATTGGCAACAGTTGTCCTTGCGCGTTGCGTTGGAGAGAAGCTCGCAGGAACTGAGTCAGCGCCCGGTAGTCCGCCTGATTGAGCCGGACACACTTGATTTCCTCATGGGCAGGACGCGGCAGAGTCGCATGGGCGGCCACATACGCAGCAGAGGCATTGTCCCAGTAGAACAACGATCGCGCCGCACTGAGCAAATTCACCCGTTCCCAAGAAGGAGTCTCAGCATAAAAAATTCGATCGCCCCAGCCAAACTGGAGATACTGCGGGCTGGGAGTCTGGCGCAGGCTTGCCAGAGGAAGCTGGTCGCGCCAGTCGAACTCGGAAGTTGTGACTGGAACAATAATGTTGGTATGGAACGAGTCGCCCGAAACGTAGATCGTGAAGTTGCAGTCACTCCCACGATTAAGGGTCAGATTCCACTGGCGTGGCGTGTGAGCAGCGATCGTTAGTAGCCCAGCGACCACCCCTAGTCCTCCCAGTCCCAGCAGTAGCGATCGACCGAGCTTCTTAAAAAGAATTTTGTAAGACATGAATGTAAGAGTATGGCTGTAGACAGACAGCTTAGG
>DATNQR010000350.1:0-11637 GCA_036703905.1 Thermosynechococcaceae cyanobacterium | reverse complement strand
CTTCGCCCGATTGACTGAGGGAACTCAAGCCATCCACATCGCGCGCAGCCAGCCACAGTCCGACTTCATGACTTCTTAAGCGCTACCCTTCTATCCTTGCGGGACAGGGGGTTGGGAATGAGGGAAAATTTGTCAGGCAGCTAGGCCCCGCTACTTACGATGGCTGGCACGATTGATACGGTCGCTCAACTGCCGCAGAGTTTGGCACAGTTGAGTGTCGGTGTTTTTAAGGTTAGAAATTTTGTCGCAGCTGTACATCACAGTGGTGTGGTCTTTGCCGCCAAACTCTTCGCCGATTTTGGGCAGGCTGAGGTCGGTATGGTGGCGCATCAAATACATCCCAATCTGACGAGCGACGCTGATTTCGCGGCGACGGGAACTACCCTTCAGGTCTTCGATCGCCACATCAAATGCCTCTGCCACTGCCGAGATTACTGCTTCTGGTGTAGCCTCTGCCTGCTCCACGGGTGGGTTCAGCACTGGGGTAATGCTTTCCACCGTCATTGGCAGGCCAGAAATGGAAATATAAGCCACCGCTCGGATCAGTGCCCCCTCTAGTTCTCGAATGTTTGAGGTGTAACTGGAGGCAATGTACTCGATTACTTCTCGCGGTAGGCGGATGTTCTCGTATTCCGCCTTCTTCTGCAAAATGGCCATGCGGGTTTCAATATCCGGTGGCTGGATATCTGCAATCAAGCCCATTGAGAATCGGGAACACAGCCGTTCTTGCAGGCGCGGAATCTGGTTGGGGGGACGATCGGAAGCCAGAACCACCTGCTTGCCTGCTTCATGCAGCGTGTTGAAGGTATGAAAGAACTCTTCCTGGGTGTATTCCTTGCCTTCGATGAACTGAATGTCGTCTACCAGCAGCACGTCCACTGCGCGGTAATGCTCCCGAAAGCTCTGCATACTGTCTTGGCGAATCGCCGTGATCAGGTCGTTGGTGAACTGCTCGGTAGAGACGTAAAAAATCTTGGAGGAAGCAGAGATTTCCAGACGGTAGTGCCCGATCGCCTGCATCAAGTGAGTTTTGCCTAGCCCCACACCACCACAAAGAAACAAAGGATTGAACTCACGTCCTGGAGACTCGGCCACCGCCAGAGAAGCCGCGTGGGCCATGCGATTGTTGGAGCCAACCACCAGCCGCGAAAACACATATTTATTGTTCAGTTCCCGGTAGCGGGGCTGGTCGGTAGCGACAGCAGGGGTTGGTAGTTCAGGCAAACTAGACTCGATCGACGGCAACCAAAAAGTTTCCCGCTCGGTTTCTGTCATGCCAGCCGTTTGGGCGATGTTGATCTGAATCTCAACTGGATGACCAAAGACTTCCTGGGCCACCTCAGTAATTTTGTGAATGTAGTATTTCTGAATCCAGTTGCGGGCAAACGGATTGGGTGTACACAGCACTAGGCGCTGTCCTTCTAACTGCTCGGCCGTGGCAGTTTTGATCCAGGTGTCAAAGGTGGGGCGGCTGAGTTGGACTTGCAAGCGGTCGAGTACCTGTGTCCAGAGATTTTCTAGGGAGCTTTCCACCACTATCCTTTACCCGTCCCATTGGACGGCAACGCTTGATGTGTACAGAACCAGAGCCACACGAGAAGCAACCTAACCAACAGCGTACCTAAGCGCGAAGAGAACTACAAGTAGCGTCTTTGTAAGCGGCTTAATCTACCTATAGCGTGGCCAGCTAGTTTCGTCTGGCCTTGCTGCCTGAAAAACTGGCAGGCTTTTCGAGGAAATCGAAGAGACTGAGCAAGTCTACCCTATTTTTTGCGGCGACACTGGAAGTTTCGCGCCATCTTTAGGTTGCGGAAATTTGGCTGCGATCGCCCCTTTACAAAACAGGGTCAACTCCTTGCTTCGCCCCTGAACTAGCCAACTGAGTTAGCCGACTGACTTCGACGATCGACTAATTCACTAAGTTGCGTTGACTTTTGGGTTGGAGTAAGAATGCAGGGACAACGCCCCCTGCCGAGGGTGAACCTCTCAGGCTCCCTTATCGCCCTGATCTTGGCTTAAAAGTCAACGTTTAAAAGTCAACAGAACATAATTTAATGTCCAATCTGGAAAGGGTGATTAGTCTACCTGATTGGCTCAATCAGTTCTTTGAGGGAGTTTGACTCGGAGCCAGGGCCGTTTCAATTTACAATGTTTGCTTAAGGATTAAGTCAAAAGCTTTAAATCGGGTTGGGTGGGTTCTGTAGTCCTGCATGATTAAAACTGGGTGAGATGGGGCTGTGAAACAATGACAACAAACGATGCTGCAAAGTCGAGCAGCCGCAGGAGAAGGGCGACTGCAACACCGTCTCCCAAAGAAACCGAAGGCAACACGAATAAGGTGAGTGAAATGAGTAGCGATGTTGAGAGCAACGGTGCTGAGACAGAGAAAGAAAACACGGGTTCAGACAGCCCAGAGTCAGGCAAACCAGGAATTGTGAAGATTACAACTCGTCCAGCCCAGGCTGCGATCGGACTGCACCAGCCCCTAGGTGCATCCCTGAGTGGCCCCATCATGTCCAGTGATATTGAGGTTGCTGAGGTGATTTCGGACGCTGGACTGCGCCCGATCGCCGTGAGCCATTTGGAAATTGCGGGTTCCTACATGAACGGTCGCCCGATCGGAGCTAGCCATTTAGCAGTCGTAGAGACCCTGCCTGGAAACCGCCCTATTTTTGCCAGCCTGGTGAAAATGGTTGAAGGCGAAGTTTTCTACGGCGATCGTCCAGTGATGGTCAGCGATCCAAGCTTGATGAAATCCAGCCTGCTTCCCGGCGGTCGCCCGATTGCCTCCAACAACACTGACGATTCCGATACTATGATGGGCTACATCGACTAACGCTTTGGGGTGCATTCCTACTGAGGCTCCCAGCGATCGCTGGGAGCTTTTTCAAATTTTGCTGTAAGAGGCCTCCTTCCATTCACTACCCAACAAGCTGAGTTCTGTCCTAGTAGCCGATTGAGGTGCTGATCCAAAGCGCGATACAGGTTCATGAGGAAGTTCGCCGTCTCCATCCTCAAAATACCTGATTACCCCCATACGGCGGCGATGGCGGACATTGCTGAGTCTCTACACTACGGGCTTCTAGAGTTGGGCTTAGATTCTGTTCTAACTGCTGACCTGAGCTTGCCCGATCGACAGTATATCCTCCTCGCTTCTAACACTCTGATTTTCTACCCTCAGCAACTTCCTCCTAACTCAATCCTCTACAATCTAGAGCAAATTTTCCCCGGCTCTCCGTGGCTCCAGCCCATTCTGCTCGACCACTTTCTTCAATATCCCATGTGGGATTACAGCAAAAGCAATATTGCTGAACTTCATCAAATGGGAATCACAAACGTCCAGCATTTACCTGTTGGATATGTTCCTCAATTGACCCGAACGGCAGTTTTACAAAACGAAGATATCGATGTCTTGTTCTACGGGACAATCAACGATCGCCGACGGCAAGTTCTCTCTGAACTAGAGGCGAAAGGAGCTAAAGTTTACAGCACCTCTCAAACTTATGGAAAACAACGGGATGAGCTGATTGCTCGATCGAAAATTGTTCTGAATCTGCACTTTTACGTTGCTAAAGTTTTTGAGGTTGTTCGCGTTTCCTACCTGCTGGCTAACCAGAAGTTTGTGATTGCAGAGCGAAGTCATACTTCCGAGGAGGCGGAGTTTTCAGGGGGTCTCGTGTTTGCGGAGTATGAGAACCTTGTGGAAACCTGTCTAGACTACCTAGCGCGTCCGAACGATCGTCAGCGAATTGCCGCAGCAGGGTTTGAGCTAATGGTGCAGCGCCCAGTAGCACCCTACCTTAGCGAAATCTTGCCAACTATCCCAGTCAACAATCAACGATCGACCTTCCAGTTTCAAAGGGATCTACACCGAAAGCGCTGCGCTCTAACGTATCTAGAGCAAGGGCAGTACAGTCAAGCAATTTCTCTCTACGAAGCCAGCCTTGAAGTAGATTCAGGCTGCACTCAAAGCTACTGGAATTTGGGTCTGGGCTATTTCTTGAGCGGCGAAGTTTTTGCAGCCCAGTTGTGCTGGATGTCTGGAATTTCTCTAACAGAAACAGAGCAAGAACTCAGGCTTGCAGAGCTTCTGCAAGTCCTTCAAGCAACTTGCGATCGCTTTAGGCAACTGGATGATGCTGTAGCAGATCAGATTCAGCAGGTAATTCTAGAATTCACACTTTCTTCTGAAACTATTAATAGTGTTGCTGAGGGGGTAAGCTAGCAGTCCTTAAAAATTTCTCTTAATCCCTTAAGAGAAGCGAGGATTAGTCTTAGAGTTCCTCTTGAGAAAAACAACTCTCATATCTATGTCCTACGAAAGCCCACGCAGCAGAACTTTTTGAGCTGATTATCAACAGGTCTAGAACACGACCCCAGACTGTTGGGGGCTAGGTGCTTCTGAGAGCAACGATCGGATCGAGTTGGGCAGCGCGACGGGCAGGCACAACGCCGAAGAATAAGCCAATGCCACCGGAGATGCCCACCGCTAGAGCGATCGCCACTGGAGAGACGGCCGCCTTCAATGGCGTGAATGTGCTCACTAGAACGATGCCCCCTACACCAATCGTTGTTCCGATCAAGCCTCCCGCAGCCGAGAGAATCACTGCCTCGATCATGAACTGAACCAAGATGTCTTGTTGGGAAGCGCCGATCGCCTTTCGCAAGCCGATCTCTGAAGTGCGCTCGGTAACGGAGACTAGCATAATGTTCATAATACCGATGCCGCCCACCAAGAGGGAGATACCTGCGATCGCGGCCAGCATTGCGGTCAGTCCTCCTGTAATTGTCCCCACAATGCGAAGAATGTCTTTCTGAGTTTGGACTGTGAAATCGTCCTCGGTTGTGATTTTGTGCCGCAAGCGTAGCAGATTAGTCATCTGGAACTCGGCTGCCCGGATGCTGGCTTCGTCCTTCGCAGTCACCGAGATAAAGGTGAGATCTAATCCGTAGGGAGAGGTGCGGCCGCTCAGGCGATTGGCTTGGGTCGTGATGGGAATGTAGGCCGCGTCATCCTGGTTGTTGCCCAAAAATGCGCCCTTGGCCTGCATCACGCCGATGACCTGGAAGGTCACACCCTTGATGCGAATTTGTTCACCGATCGGGTCACGGTTGCCAAAAAACTTTGTCGCAATCTCCGACCCCAGCGCCACTACTTGTTGGTTGCGCTCCACATCCTGATCAGAAATAAACCGTCCCTTCGCCATATCAAAGCTACGAACCGAGAGGAAACTGGGAGTTGTGCCCACCACCAGAGAAGTGCTGCGGAGGTTGCGATAGACGATCGGCGCTGCGCTCTGGCGCTGGGCGGCCACTTCTCGGATCGAGGGAACTTGAGAGGCGATCGCTTTGGCATCTTCCAGCACCAGCGTCCGGGGAACATCATTCGTGCGGCTACGGGTTCCGGCGTTGCCCGGAGTCACAAACAGAACGTTTGGCCCCAGGGATTCAAACTGCTCCGAGGCCAACCGTTGCGCTCCTTGCCCAATGCCGATCATAGCGATCACCGAAGAGTTGCCGATGATGATGCCCAGCATGGTCAGGGTGCTGCGGAGTTTGTTTGCAGTCAGGGTTTTGACTGCCATTTTGGTGCTTTCGAGAAAATCCATATTTAAAACTGAGTCCGAGAACTTAGAACTTGACCTTACTTCTGCTGGTTCATGCCTTTGGTGATGTCTTCTAGCTTCTGACCTTCAGGAAGCTCCACAAACACCGATTCGCCGGGTTGCAGCCCTTTGAGAATCTGGGTTTCGTTACCGATCGTCTGCCCTGTTGTCACTGACTGGAACCGGGGTTTGTTGTTAGGGCCGGCAACCAAGACCCCCGTTTGGCCCTTATCTGTGACGATCGCCACCGTAGGCACAATCAGGGCTTGCTGAAGCTGCTCACCTAAGAAGACGAGATCAGTATTCATGCCCGAACGCAGTTTCTCTTTTCCTGTAGTGATCTCAAGCCGCACCTGGAAGGAAGTGACGTTCTGCTCCACCACCGCTTCTGGAGCGATCAAGCGTACTTTTCCCCGGAAAGTTTCATCAGGAAACGAGTCGGCTTTAATCTCCACCTCTTGACCCAGCTTGATTTGCCCAAGATCGACTTCAGGAACCTTAGCTAAGATTTCCAGACCGTTTGCCAAAGCGACGATCGAAGTAGAGGTGGCCGAAGTAGTACTGGAGGCAGAAGTGGTCGGCGTAACGAATGCGCCCGGAGTCGCGTATTTCTGGGTGATTGTTCCGGCAAAAGGTGCACGGATCACCGTGTCCTCAAGCTGATCCTGGGCCCCTTTGAGTCGCGCCCTAGCAGACTCCACCTGAGCGGCAGCCTGATCAATTTCTTGTTCGCGGGGGCCGTTCTGCTGCTGGGTTAGTTGCTGCTGGCTGCTGTTGAACCGCGCTTGGGTCTGCTCTAGGTTGGCTCTGGCGGTATTGGCCTCGGTTTCCACTTCGTTGAGGCGATCACGGCTGATGGCTCCCTGGCTGAAAAGACTGCGGTTGCTCACCAATCGACTCTGGGCCAGATCCAGCCGATTCTGGGCCGCCGCCACTTCTGCCTGGGACTGGTTGACAGTAGCAGCCGCCTGCCCGATCGCCTCTGGGCGACTGCCTGCTTCTAGGAGTGCTAGGTTCGCCTCAGCCTGAGATACATTCGCCTGAGCCTGATCCCGCTCGGCTTCCAACTGGGTGCTTTCCATCCGGGCAATGATCTGTCCCTGAGTCACGCGATCGCCCTGTTCCACCCGCAGTTCTGCGAGGCGGCCAGCGGTCTTAGGGCTGAGGTTGACGGTCTGGAAGGGCACGATCGTCCCGTTTGCCGTAATCCGCACCGTTACATTTTTCTGCTGCACCGAAACAGTGAGACTGCTCAGATTTTGCTGCGGCCCAGCGTTGCGGCTGATCAAATAAGTCAGAGTTGAAACGCCCACCAATCCAGTAGCCGCTAACCCGATTAGCCAGGGTGTGCGTTTCTTAGGAATCTTGCCGAGGAGAGGAAACTGCATAGCGAGGAGGGAGAGGTGAGTGAGGGAGTGGCGCTAGTGGCTGAGGCGCTGATGACTGAGGCGCTAGTTAATGGGAGGAGTGGCGCTGTTGCTGCCAGAGAGTGGTCATGCGGGGTAGTTCGTGTTCCAGGAGAGCGTGGATGTCGCGCATTTCCTCTAGACGCTGCCGCAGCAGCGGGTCTTCGGTTTCAAGAATTTGCAAGCCGCGCTCTGCTAGTTGACGGAAAGCGGAAATTTGAGCCAGTCGTTGCTTAGAGATTTCTGACCAGGCATTGGGCTTGATGCGAAAGTAGTCGCGCCGCTGACCGGCAAGGCTGATGCGTTCAATTAAACCGATTTGAACCAGCAGGCGGGTCATGGTGCTAATGGAGCCTTTGCTGGCTTGCAGCACTTCTGCTAGTTCGCTGGGGGACTGATGAGGTGGATCAGAGAGCAGAAGCCACCCAAAAATTCGACCCGCCATTCTGGGCAAACCCATGCCCTCAAAGGAGAGTCCCAACTCTTCGACGAACTCGTGGACATTTGAGCTGGTTTGAAGGCTACTTGTGCTTATGAACGTCTGCATAGGCTCAGCTTAACACAACTTAATTTAGCGAGTACTGAACTAACTAAATTTTTTGATGGCGTTGCGCCTACCTCACTGAATTTCAGGCGATCGAGCGCCGGACATTCAATCTCAAGACCGTGGTTCTCAAGAGAAGATTTTTGGATGATGGAACTAACTTTCTTGTTGGCAAACGATCGCTTGTGTTAAGAAGGAGGCTGACGAGCCGCAAGGTGAGTCATCACCACAAGGTGAATCATTAACTGTGGGGCTTCACTAATCCCAGTTCTGCTTTACCTCAGAGCCGAGGAACTTGGGGAGGCCTCTGTTTGTAAAGATCCGACAAACCTTGCGGATTGATCCACGGCTTGCTTGCATGTCTGTACAATAAGCAAGCCGACTGATGCAGTTGTGCATTCAGCCCGAACGAAAGCCTATGAGTCCCTCGCCCGAATCCACTCCATCATCTCAGTCTGCTTCATCCAGTTCAGCCCGATCGGATGAGCCACTCAATCCTGTTCCAGAGCCTGGACAAAGCTCCGTCTCCAGCAAGTCTGTTGCCGACGGCTCAAATGCAGGCAATAACTCAGCCTCAGAGAATCTCGTTCCCAAGCGTCCGCTCATGCGCCCAGTGAGCCGTCCTCTGCCGCCAGAGTCAGCGCCCAGTCAAACGCCCAGCCAAACGGCCAGTCAAAAGTCCTCTCCACCCACCACGCCATCTGTTGCTGCCGCGCCCACTCTGGCGATCGTGCCTAGTCCGGCGAGCACGTCAACGAGTGCAATCACTCAAGAAGCCGACCCTAGCGTTTTGCGCCAGCAGCCCATCTCACCTCCCAGTGAGCCGAAGCAGTATCGAGCGATCGGGCTACTGCGGGGGCGGTATGTTCCTTCAGCGGAGCAGTTCACGCGGGGCGAGATGATCATGGGAGACGGCACAGTTCTAGAGGCAGTGCTGCTGGGTCGGATTATGAGTTTGGTGAAAAACTACCTGGATCTTGAAAAAGAACACCTCTGGGTAGTGTATCCCCGCACGCGCGAAATGCAGAACAACCTCCACGCGCAGATTGTTGGGGTTTGGGAGCCGGAGAAGCTGCGAAAGCCTGAGGAAGGGTCAGAAGACGAGGCGATCGCGGAAGCACCTGAAGCTCCAAGTGCAGCCCCTTCCTCTCCGGGCTATGAAGACGATTATTTTTCAATTCGAGGAGAGATCCTGTTCTATGCACCCGATCGAGGCAATCTGGTGGTGCGGATTCAGCAGGCTCCTCGGAAAACTTCAGACAAAGCCAAAGCATTCAAACTGCTGCTGAACGGTACTCTTTCCAGTGAGCGAACTTTGGGCTACTTCTGGGATCTCCAAGTCAAGCGGCACTTAAACACGCTAGTGGTGGTTGAAGGCTCGGTAGTGGGTCTGATTCCACCGCGCAAACGCGACAAAGATGAAGCCCGAGGCGATCGGCGTTCGGCTAGAAAACCCGATGGTCGTGGTGCTTCTGCTAACCGCCCCCCTCGGTCAACGAGTACTCCGCCTGTAGTGCGCCGCGAGGCTCTGCCCAAACCCGCCAAGCGCACAGAAAAAAATAGCGATTAGCAAACTGTTCAGTCGATCTAGTCGATCGTCACCTGCGATCCCCATACATCCTGGGGCAGAAAGGTGCGATCGACTGGAATAGGCACGACAAACTCCGTGAGCGTAAACCTCCCGGCAACGATCCATTGCTTCAGTTCCAAGGCTACCTGCCGCGACAGAAATAGACTGGCCAGGGGGGCCACCCGCACGGCCTTGCCGTCGATCGTCACTCGTCCAGCTTTCAACTGCTGGTAGCTCACTAGCCCAAAGGTAGGACGGACACGCCGGGGAATGGAGAAATCCACCACCGGAGCCACGAGATCCTTGTCCTGAACCGCGCAGTGGAGTACAACTTCTTCGTGGAGCACCGGCAGAGGAACCCCCACCCCCAGCATCAGCGACGGGCCGTAGTTCTTGAAATGACAGCCCCGCACCCAGCGCTGATCCATCTGCTTGGCATCGCCAATTAGCGCCAGAGTCGCGGCCGGGCCGATCGGGGTGCGGTTGGGCAGTCGCTTCTGCAACGGGAAATGCTGAGTTCCCTCCCAAGCCACATAGCCCACGCCGCCGCCCAGAAAAATCCGCGTTCCCACTCCCACCACCTGCAAGTCCGGGTCGTTCATCAAGGGAGACAGCGCCCCCGGATTGGAGTAGACTGCGTTGCCGAGGCGCGGTAGCAGCGGCCCCAAGTAGGTAAAAAGGGGACGATCGCCGCCGTTTACACCCACGATGAAGTTTTGGTACAGGTTACGTGGATTGAACAAATAAAACTGGTTGATCGTGTCACGGGTGATCGTCGTTTCAAACGAAGCGCGAGGATAGCAATCTGTCACTTGGCCTAAAGCCCGCAGAGACACAGGTTTTCCAGCGATTAGAGATTCGATTACGTCGCCGCCGCCCTTCTCGCGCACCTCTTCGCCCTCGGAGTCGCCGACTTGGGTTGCGCCCAAGTAGAGATCAACTGCACCAAAGCCAGAGTAAGCAGGAACACCATCGATCCAGCACTGGCGGATCTTGATTGGCGGGTCGGTGTGGCCTAGGTTGATGATTGCGCCAGAAGATTCCATCGGCTCGAAGGTTCCTGTGGTGATCACGTCTACTTCCCTAGCCGCCTGCGCCACTCCCACTTCAGCCACTTTGAGCTTCAGCTCTTCCACCGTCAACACTACGGCGCACTTCTGAAGAATCTTGTCGTTAATCTCAGCGATCGTCCGCATTGCGCCCCTTGCCTTCAGGCAGTGCATCATCTCATTCTGCTCTAAGGCTATTCGGGGGAGCCACCTATGGCAACGTCGAGTAGCCTACGCTATCCATGCCAACGTTGTTTTGGACACCTCGATCGCCCCTGCCTTCTACCTCACCTTGGGCCTAACCTCAGAGAGATTGCCGTACCTCGATCGCTTCTGCTAGAATCCCTCCAATTAACAAGAGTCAGTCAGCCTAATTCAGCTCTAAGGCAATCTGCGTTGTTTAGAGCTTGGAGCGGGGGAACCACCCTTTGGGGCAAACTGAAAACCAAGGATTAGGTAAGAAGCTCGCTTCTAATTTTGCCTTTCTAGTTTTCAGAGGGCATCTCTCAGCCCTAGCCCGTCAGCTAACTCCGTCGGCTTTGAGAGAGGACTGAGAGCTTTCAAGCTCCTCAGTGTCTCTTGATGGAACTGCTCAGTGCGTACATGCGTTTAACCTGAGACACTGAAAATGATTCAACTTAATTTGGCTGCGGTGTTTGCCGCAACTGCTCAGGCTACCTGGAAGCGGACGAGGCCAGTCTTGCTGCGAGATACTGTGCTGTATCCAGCCCTGGGATTTTTAGGAATTCTGCTGCTGTGGTATGGCGTGGCGGCGCTGCGGCACGAACTGATGCCCTACCCCCACGAAGCGTTGTTGAACAACCTGGATTTTATTCTGAACCCGTTCTATCAGCGCGGGCCGGGGGATTTAGGAATCGGCTGGCTGCTGCTGGCCAGTTTGCGACGAGTGCTGCTGGGCTTTTTGTTGGGCGCGATCGTTGCAATTCCCCTAGGGTTTCTGATTGGGATGTTCCGGCCAGCCATGCTGGCGCTGAATCCCTTGATTCAAATTCTCAAACCCGTGTCGCCCTTGGCCTGGTTGCCGATCGCCCTAGCTATTTTCAACTTGGCTGACCCATCCGCGATCTTTGTCATCTTCATCACGTCCCTGTGGTCAACGGTGATCAATACCGCTCTGGGCGTGTCCAGCGTCCCCCAGGATTATCTGGATGTGGCGCAGGTGCTGGAAATGCCCCAGTGGAGGCGGATCTACAAAATTATTCTGCCCGCTAGTCTGCCCTATATTTTCACCGGACTGCGGATCAGCTTGGGAGTTGCATGGTTGGTGATTGTGGCGGTGGAGATGCTGACGGGCGGCGTGGGCATTGGCTTTTTTGTGTGGGATGAGTGGAGCCGCTTGAATCTGAGTTCAGTGTTTCTGGCGGTGCTGGTTATTGGACTGACTGGTCTGCTGCTGGACTTTGCGATCGTCCAACTGCAAGTGCTCGTCACCCACCGCAAG
>DATNQR010000349.1:0-8826 GCA_036703905.1 Thermosynechococcaceae cyanobacterium | reverse complement strand
GGATTCTGGAGGGGGGGCAAACTGCCGAATTAGTTGGTCTTCCTGCCGCTGCACTCCTCTATCAGTCTGTGCCTGCACGATCGACAAAGACCCAACCAGCAGACTGACCTGAACCGCCAGCAGCAACCAGGCGATCGCTTTGGGCGGTACCCACAGTCCTCCGGGGAGACGGAAGGCAGCGCGACGAGGTTTCCGATGACGAGGGTAGCTCATGGATCAGTGGGGTAGAGGGGATGACTTCAGAATGCTGGACTGACGGTTCAATTAGTAATCTTCACAGACTCTTCATCGAGGCTGAAGCAGGGGAGCGATCGTGCTGGGCGGCACCAATCCAAACCAGACGAGATTCTGCGTATAGTAGGCGGAATCGTTGTCCCAGAAGCCATTGCGATACTGTGGCATGAGCTTTTGTTTTTCGATTTGCTGGGCAGTCGTGGGATCAATCAATTGCAGTGCCGCATACAGCATGGCGTACTGTGAAGTAGCCTCATAATCCACCACTGGTTTACCTTGCAGGTCGATCCGGGCGGGAATTTTTTGCTGCGATCGCCACAGCGCTTGCGGATGTCCCAGGTATTTTTGTAAATACTGCTTCGCCCGTGGCTCTTTGAACCAGCTAGCATCCAGCGCCAAGCGCCACCAGACGCGGTAAGCATCGAAGCCGTATTCGCTCGTGCCCGGATTGGCCGTCAGCATGGGTGTGATTTTTCCAGTCGGAAGATCAAGCAAGACCCAATCGTTCGGTAGCCCCACGCTTGACAGAGTAGCGGCTTGCTGCAACACCTGATAGCTGCTCTCAGTCAGGCTTGACCAATCGTGAGCCGGATCGACCTGGGCAAACAGGCGAAAAGCGTAGGGCGCGAAGTAAGAAGGATTAATCTGTACTACATTCTGCTTCTGAAATGCCTGACGAGGCCCTGGCAGCAGGTAGCGCTTGCGGCTGACCGGACTGGCAACGGTGGATAGGTTCCACAAGTCGCGCAGCTTGGTTTGCGCCAGACTGAGGTATTGCGGCTGGTTCCAGCGTCGGGCAGCCAGAATCAAAGCGGTGGCTGCGTCGATGTCACCGTCACTAGCAAAGTTGGCATCGAGCGCTTTCCATTCACCTTGGGAAGTGCGCCCCCACTTCCACGACCAGAGGCTATCCGTAGGTTTACCGTTGCTGTAGCGGCGCAGGTTGTTTTCTCCCCACTGCAACGTTCGATCGAAGGTTGCGCGATCGTCAATTATCACGGCCCGCAGCATGGCATAGGCCTGTCCCTCTGAGGTGGATCGATCGTCGGCCTCGCGGTCAATGACTCGGCCGTCGGGTTCGATAAAGCGCTGCCGATAGGCGTTCCAGCTTTGCTGAAGCATATCGCTCTTGCTGGGAAGTGCCGTTGCGATCTCGGTTGCGCTGGGTGAGGCGGAGGGAACGATCGTCGGCTGAGGAGTCTCAACGTTGGCAGCCGGGGGATTAGATGCCGGACAGCCTTGCAGCGTCAGGGACAGGGTAGTCGCAAACAGAAGCGATGCGTACATAGGAAGGTTATCCATGAATCTACTGAGAGAGTGGACGAATCAATTCGTCAGTAGCGTTCCCAGGGAGGCTGAAATCCACGTCGCACTAAGAAATCTTCTTCAATTTTTTGCATTCGCTCAGCAATGCCAGGGTTGGCACCGTCTGTCTGCTGAAGTTGCAGTTGCTCCAGATCTTGCAGTGCTCTCATACGGAAGTCCTGGGCTACGTTGACTTCGATCAACGATCGCCGGATGCCGACATCGTTGGGATTGAGCGCGATCGCCTGGCTATAGAGTCCCTCAGCAGCACTGAAGCGCCGCTGCTGGAAGCGCACGTCTCCCAATCCGGTTAGAGCCGAGATATTGTCGGGCTGCTGGGTGATCACTGTCTGGTAGGCTTGTCCTGCCAGAGTGGAGTCCCCGACTGCCTGCGCCAACTGGGCCTGCAACAAATAAGCATTCACATCATTATTGCCACTGGCTCGACTGCGGGCAATCAGTTGGTTGACCCGAATCCGCGCTTCAGCAGGACTGCGTTGCGCGATCGCCTGGACATAGCGCAACTGAATGGGAAGGTAGTTGGGGTCTGCTTGGGCCAGCGCAGTGTAGAGCGGTTCTCGCTGCGGATTTGGCGGCAAAGCGCCGACTAGGCTGAATAGCTCCGGCGGGGTGTCTGTGGCAGGACGGCTTCGCAGCCAGTTGTTCAGCACAGCTTCCGCCTCCGAGTCTGAGACTTGCTTTGCCTGGTAAGCCACACTCGTTCTGCCTAGCTGTATCCGTAAATCTTGAGGGTTGCGAGCCACTAATTGATCGTAAAGCTGCAATGCTTCATTGGTACGACCTTGAGCCAGTCGAATCCCAGCGAGTCCGCGCAGAGCCGCCAGCAGAATGTCATCGCTGGGTTTAGCAGCAACCAGCGCTTCGTATCGACGGGCACCTGCGTCCAAATTGCCTTCACGGCGCTCAATTTCAGCAGCCAATAGCTGAGGTGCTAAATCACTGCGTCCCTGAGGCGTTGCTGTGTATGCTGCCAAAAAACTTCTCGCGCTTGCTAAATCATTCTGTTCGATGAGGATTTGAGCAACGCGGAAGTTCAGGAATGGCTCACTGGCGGCGGCTCCTGATTGCAGCAGAGTTTGGTAAACCGACAGGAACGATGGGTCGGGATCAACGCGAACCAGTGCCTGGGCGATCGCTTGCTGTTGTCCTGGCTCAGTTGGTAACGGTTGCAGCAGAGATTGCAGGCTCTGGCGCAAGTCGTTTTTGGAGATAAAGCCTAACTCATTTTCTAGGGCCAAGCGTTTGATTTGCAGCGCCCGATCGGCGGGTTGAATCTGTGCTGCCTGCCGATACAGTTGCAGGGCGAATTGCTGCTCTTGGGGTTGCCCGCTCAGCACGTCCGCCGCTTCTTGCAGCAGCGTGGCGGGTGGGTTGGTGGTTTGCGCGAGGGCCTGACGGTACAATCCAGCAGCTTCAGTCGAGAGCGCGGGATAGCTTGCCTGCTTACCCAGCTCATTTAGGCCGCGAGCCAGGGGCAACAATGCATCCGATCGTCCCCGCAACGGCGACAGAATCTCCAATGCTTGCGCTTGCTGGTTGTTCGCCAGATACGCCTGCGACAGTTCTGACCGCAGTTGAATGTTCAACTCGTCAACTTTATTGGACTTGGCAAGTTCATTTTCTAGTAGCTGCACTGCCTGACTGGGACTGCCACTGCTGCGAAGGGCACGCGAGTAGGCCACCGCCGCAAATTTCTCGATCGGCTTACCCGTTTGACGGTAGCGATCGAACAACTCCAAGCCCCGTGCATAGTTACCGTTGTAGGTATAGACCTGTGCTGCACCTAAAATTACTTCTGGTGTCGGGTTGCCCTGCAACGCAATCTGGTAATCCGCTAGCGACTCAGCAAACCGTCCCTGGTAGCCGTAGAGCAAGGCACGTTGAGCGCGAGCTTCCAGGTCGTTCGGGTTTAGATTCAACAGCGTGGTTACTGCCTCAACGCCGCGGGCTTGCCACTCCGGTCTATAGCCGCCCAGTAAGCCGATACTTTTGAGCGCGAGGGCGTTATTAGGATCGATCGTCAACACCTGCTCGTAGGCCTGAAACGCGTTGGCATCCTGTCCATTGCGCCGATACGCGATCGCGATTCCCAACCGCGCTTCAACCGATTGGGGATAGCGCTGGATGGCGCTCTGAAACAGGGCGATCGCGTCTTGTACCTGGTTTCTACCCAACAGCACATAGCCATCCCGTACCTCGGCGGGAACGGCTTGGGCCTGCGCCGGCATCACAAAGTTGTTCAGGAGCGGCGCTCCCGTCAACGTCACCGCTAAATATGTCCAGGCAATCCACTGTCCGCCTCGCCTCATCACTCTTACCTCCGGGGGACTACATCCAACTCAGTTCTCACCCGCACACCGAAAATGCTGCTCGTGAAATTCTCAAACGCTTGGTAGGAGAAGCCCAGGCGGATGTTTGGCAGGGCCGCAAAATCGTAGTAAACCTCAAACACATCCGGCTCTTTGTTGCCCGATCGGCTGCGTAATTGGTCGTTGGATAGATTGCGCCCGTAGCCAATGCCCAGGCGATCGTTGGGAGTCAGCAAATCCAGAAAGCTGATGCCAGCGCTGTAGGTGTCTCCACTTTTGTCCGCGTCGCGGTTGTAGTAAGAGCCATAGCGCGCAAAGACTCCTAACCGCAGTTCCGGCACAAACACCTCGGCGTTGATGCCGTAAGCTTCTTCTCGATCGTTGCTGAAAACGCCTGTACGCCCGTTGCCGCGATCGACCTGGAAGATCTCGCGGAAGCTGTCTCGCTGCCCTGCGTCGCGATCGGTAGCATAGGTGCCGCGAATAATAAAGTTGCCGTAGCGCAGTCCAATTTCTCCAGCAAATCCGCTCACATCAAAATCGCCCAGATCTGGCGAAGACGAGAAAACGGCGGCCTTTGCCTCCAAACTGTCTGAAACTGTCCAATTAACCAGCGCTGCCTGTCGAGAACTGATTCCTGTCACTGCCAAGGCTGGATTCGTCTGGAACACCCCGTTGAAGAACTGACTCGCGCCATCTTTAGCAAAGCTGTTGCGATCGAAATACGAGGTTAAATCCAATCGCCCCAGCACCAAGCGCACATTGGGAGCATCGCGCAGAGAGGCAGCCAGGAACAACTCGTTGATGTTCAGTCCCTGTTCGCGGGAGTCCGCAAAGGCGTTGCCATCTACCAGGTCTAACGTTGCTCCAAACAACAAGTTTGGCGAAATTGGATAAATGCCAGAAAGCCGAGCCCGCGCTGAACTGTCGTTGCCTTGATAAACGTAAACACCCTGAAACCGGAGGGCTGCTGGCGTTAGCGCTGCATTGCGGATTGGTCGCTGCAACGGTAGCCCTCCTGGTATTCCGGGCGCAGGCAATGGACGAACTTCTTGAGATGGGGAAGCAGTTGGAGCAACGGGCAACGGTGGCAGCGATGATCCGGGAGCCTCTGGCGTAATCGCCCCACTGGCAGGCGTAACTGCATTAGTGGTGGGTCGGGGCAAGGCACGATCGGCGTTAAACTCTAGCGTTGTTCCAGTAGGAAGTGGGGCGATCGTTGGACTGTAGAGTGAGTTAGCGGGACGATCAGGGGGATCAATCAGTCGAATGCCTAGATCTGAGTTTGTCCCTGCTGTCACCTGGGTTGGCCGCTGCGGCAGAGGAACAGCCGGGCTGGGCATCGGTGGCAAAGGGGCTGGTGCAGTTCCGTCTGTCCAGACGGTTGCTCCGGGTGGACGAAAGATCGGTGTGGCAGTTGCGCCTGCATTGTTTGCGCCTACATTGTTTGCGCCGTTTGCGCCTACATTCCCTCCCGATAGCTGCTGAATCAGCGCTTCCTCAGTGGCGTACTGAGGCTGGGGCGGCAATACCGGAGCAAGACTGGGGGGAAGCGGCGCAGTTGCCTGGGAGTTGGGCGGAAAAGCTGCGATCGTCCCAATAGGAGCAAACTGAGGCAGAGTAGCAGCGGGAATCTGAGAAAACCCCGCCGAGGATCGATCGACAGACAGTCCTCCAGGTAAAGGCTCTGCCTGGACGACTTCTCCAGCTACGACTCCAAACACACACACACAAGAAACCGCCTCCAGCAACCGAAGGCGTAAGAGTAAGTCTCTTAGCAAGACAACAGACGAAGAATTGAGCATTGTTCAGCCAGGATTTGGGTTGGTCTGCGGAGGGGTGGGGGTTGCTGCCAACCACACAACTTGCGAGAACTCGAAGATTTTCCCAAAAAACTCTCACCTTTCAAGCGTCAAGCCGCAACTAGCTTTCAACCTAATTGATTATGGACTTGATCTACGGCAATCGTACCTTTAGCCTGTGGGAGTTACGGAGAAATTACCTAAACTTCACGCTACTTTGGCAAAACAACGCTATACCCTTTACATCAGTACCGATAGATTTTGTTCAGTCACATTAGTCCCTAAGAGATTACCCCAAAAGAGCCATGATCGGTGCCAGCGACGGACAAATCAACTGTATTAATCCTCCCAATCTCTTTCACGTTGTGGGTCGAGTCATGAAGTTCCTAGACTTGCGTCAAATTTTCCAGACTCTTAGAGTGCTGCTGAGTGCCGGACTAACCCTCCTGCTGATTACCGCTTGCACGTCGGCACGTCCACCTCAAGTTGAACTCTCCTTCAAGGTAGACCCATCAGGGCGACCAGGGGTTTATCTGGCCACAGGCACCACGAATCTACCCGACAAAAGCCGCATCACGATCGCAGGCATCCGCTACCTGACTGACAAAAACCTGAACCGCTCTACGCCAGCTAATTATTCAATCCTGGCGCGGCAAACATCAGAGGTGGCTCAGGGCAAGTGGGAAGCAACGCTCAATCTCTGGCAAGTTGCCTCGGATGGACGCTATCAAGAGGCGTGGCAGCTGAATCAGCCCCAACTCAGATTTTCCACCCAACCTACCGAGCAAGTCACTTTCCTGGCGACCTTTGAACCTGACAACCAGCCTGCTGCTGTGAATCAACAACTGGCAAAAGACGGCCAAGAGTTCAACACGGCCCTGATTCGATTCACAGAAACCGGACAGCGCTACCTACAGATCAGTCAAACCCTGGCGGTGGGTCTGCCGTCTGGAAGCACGACCCCGCCCGTGGCAACAGATGCGAACGGAGGATGGGGCGATCGATCAGCCCCAATTCAGGAAACTGCTGCACCGGGAAGACCAAACCCACCCCTTCAAGGAAGCCAGAGCAATGCGCCGCTTTCTCCCTCAGAGTACGCCCGCTAACTCATCGCTTCAGATCAGGGATGGTTGGTCATATGATGTCAGGGACGTTTGATGTCAGGGAACTGTGCCACTGGAAGTCAACCGCCGATCACCACCCAGTCACGAGATGCGACCGGTTGCCGAGTCCGCTCGGACTCTAGCTGTTGCAGCCGCCGCTCCAGTTGCTCTAGCAGCTGAGTTGACGAATCAGGCGTTTGGCTTGAGTCAGGGGTGTCTTGAAGTGAGCTTTGCAGGGTTTCAATCTGCGTTGCTATTTGCTGTAGCTGATTCTGGAGGGTACTGACCTGAGCCAATGCAGCCGTAGGAGGGGCAACGCGAGATTGGGCAAACTGCGTGGTTCGCTGAGCGATCGCCGCCTTCATCTCGGCCGCGGTGATGTAAGCCGGAGTCTTTTCAGCCGGAGTCTTTTCAACCATAGTCGGGAAGGACTGTGGCTGAGCAGAGGCAGAAGGAGCCGCTTCAGAGATGGCTTGGTGATTCGAGATCATGTAGATCGGTTCTTGCTGTTCGGTCGTGGCTTGAGCCGAGATCGGAACTCGAACTTCAGAGGACACTACAGGTTCTTGAGCCGGCCACATTGCTGCTGCGTTCACAAATCCCTGTACCGAGTGTGAAGAAGCGACCATCTTGGGCATGGCGTGATTTGACATACTCTCGTTGATCCGTGGGAGAGAGTGATGGGGCACAATCTCGTTTTGCACTTTGGCTTCTTGCACCACAGGCTTGGGCGGCTTCACCACTTCCACAGCGGCTGCAACGGCGATCGGCTGAGGTGCAGCAACTTCAGCAGACTCGGCAACCAAAGGCAAAATCTGAACATCCGCAGGGTCTAAAAACGTATTCAATCCGGTTGCCTGAAGATGAAGTTCCGACAAGCGTAACTCCTCTAGCTGAGTTTCCTTGTCCTTCAAATCCTGTTGCAGCTTGGATAGCTGCTCTTCAGTCTGTGCGGATTTGCTGGAAGACTTGCGCCAGCCGCTCATCGACAAACAAGCTGCCCCGGCTCCTAGGCTGATGACTGCTGCGACTCCCAAGTAGGGCGAGGCAATGTCCTTAAGCTGTCCAGCGAAAACGTGCTCTTTTTGAAGCTCAATCTCTACTGACTTTGAACCAAGCGCCATTAGAGGGAAGGTGAGGCAAGAGAAAATAGAACAGGTTAAGAGCGTTGCAGGTAGAAAAGAGCCTTTCATAAAAGACATACTCCTATGCGAGTTGCGGACTGTTTTTCAAAGCTTGTCTACTTGTCTACCAAAGTTCACGGGTAATCTAAGTGAATACACGAAGGAACTGACTCGTAAAAAGCTGTGAAGGATGTGAACGATGCGCCTAAAAGAAATCTAGCTGACTTCTCAGTAATATTTCGTATGAAGTCCGTGAAGCTACAGGTCTGTATGATTAAGTTTTCGTGAAGTTATACTAGGTTTGTAAAGCAAGTCGGGTCAGGTGAGGGGGATCGCCCCGTGGAAATGCAGGCCCTCAGGTCTATAGAACCCATTCGGTATCTATGCCTGTGCTAGGCGTTTGAGCAACAGGCGGATAAAGCAGAGCTTGACTTTCGCCGCCGCGGGTTCCAACGTCCATTCAAAATTCTTGACCAAACTCTTGCATCGCTCCATCCAAGCGTTCGAGCACTCAATCACCCAGCGCGTGGGCACAACGACAAACCCCTGCTTTCCTTGTGCTTGCTTTTGGTCTGGGCTGGGTTTGGGCGCTAACTCAAACTGAACTTTGCTCATCATCTGGGGATACACCTGCTCCAGCGCTGCGATTAGCATCGAAGGGTGATACCCGTTGTCCAGCAGGATCGTCAGCGTGGGCAAGTCCTCCGGTCGCCTTTGAAATACTCCAGGTTGGCACTTAGCATGGCAATCAACCCCTGGTCATCGGATACGTTGGCTTGGGTGCAATGCACAAAAGAACTCTTGCAAAAGTCTAGGATAGAGGCAGCAGTGAAGCATTGATCTGGGGGAACTGATGACTTACGAGCAAGTGCAAGCGCTGAAGCCCGAAGCCTTTAAGCGCTTCTGTGGTGTCCAACGTTCCACCTTC
>DATNQR010000348.1:0-2312 GCA_036703905.1 Thermosynechococcaceae cyanobacterium | reverse complement strand
ATTGAGAAATCTGGATGAATTTGGATGAAATTGAGGATCGCTCAACCAACAGATAAAAGCTATCGCTCAACCAACAGACAAAAGTTTTTGTCAAAGTTTTTGCAATCTTTGCCAGGTTCTCTCTGAAATCCTCCAACACTGGGTGAATGGTGGAGGGGATGAATCGGACAGGTACAAACAAGCCTCTGCCAAAGGGGAATCGAGACTGGACTTTCACTGAAACCCGTCTGCTACGTCTCGTATGAGGTCTGTAGACAAAGCTTTTTCAAGCTTCCTGGTGAGGGAGAAGTTCTTCTAAAGCAAAAAATCTGGCGGGAAGTGGTATAACTTTCAGAACCTTTTGTTCCGAAGTGCTAGCAGTGCCATTCAAGGGCTTCCCTCGATTTTCTTTAAGGCTGTACCCGAAAGATAATCCCTGATATGATAGCGCGTGACATTGGTGTGGTGTGGTGTGTGAGGAGTATGAAATGCTGGATTCTATTGATTTCAGCGGGCGACCTTTCCATTTCATTGGAGTCGGTGGAATTGGAATGTCAGCCCTTGCTTATGTTTTAGCAAGGCAAAAACTACCCGTTTCCGGTTCAGATCTGCGTCTTAGTCACATCACGCAACGTCTGCAAGAAGAAGGGGTTCACGTCTTTTGGAGCCAAGACGCAAAGAATTTAGAGTTTTTTAGGGAAGCTGAGCCTGGAGCTGAACCTGCCCTCTTACCCCAGGTAATCTGCTCGACGGCAATCCACGGGGACAATGCTGAGTACCAAGCCGCACGAGAACTGGGCTGCCCTATCTTTCATCGATCGGACGTTTTAGCTGCCTTAATTCAAAGATCTCACGGAATTTCGGTGGCGGGAACCCACGGGAAAACCACTACCAGCAGCCTGCTCGGTCATCTGCTGCTGCAAGCGGGACTTGACCCAACGATCGTGGTAGGGGGTGAGGTTAATGCTTGGGGCGGTAACGCGGTCGTGGGCAACGGCCCCTACCTAGTAGCTGAAGCGGATGAATCCGACGGTTCCCTAGTCAAGTTCATCTCCGAGATCGGCATCGTCACCAACATCGAACTCGATCATCCCGACCACTACCATAGCCTGGATGAAGTCGTCGACATCTTCAAAACCTTTGCAAGCCACTGCAAAATCTTGATCGGATGTGTGGACTGCGAAACAGTGCGAGAGCAGCTCAAACCAACCCTCAGCTACAGCCTCGATCGTGCTTCTGGCGCGGACTATACGGTGGATTGTGTTGCCTACCGGTCTGAAGAAACTGTGGCCAGGGTGTGGGAGCGGGGAGTCATTCTGGGGCGGCTTAACATCAAGCTTCTAGGACAGCACAACCTGAGCAATGCCCTGGCCGCCGTGGCTGTGGGCCGGTTGCTGGGGCTAGATTTTGCCGCGATCGCCAAAGCACTGGCCACCTTCGAGGGGGCCCGGCGACGCTTCGAGCAGCGTGGTGACCATAACGGGATCTTGTTCATTGATGACTACGCCCACCATCCCAGTGAAGTCCGCGCGACCCTCTCTGCCGCCCGACTGCAAACCTGGGGAAAAGTCACGCCGACCCAACGCCGCGTTGTTGCAGTCTTTCAGCCGCACCGCTACAGCCGCACCCGCACGTTTTTGGCGGAGTTTGCGGCGGCCTTCTCAGACGCAGATGTGGTGGTGGTGACAGACATCTACAGTGCTGGCGAATCAAAGCAGGGTGAACTGGACGGACAACGGGTTGCCGATCAAATTGCGATTCATCATCCCCAGGTCTACTATCAGCCTTCCCTAGCGGCAGTGGGTCAACTGCTGAAGGAACTACTGATGCCCGGAGATCTGGCGCTGTTTCTGGGAGCCGGAAATCTGAACCAACTGATTCCAGAAGTGATGGCATTTCATCAGCAGGTTGAACAAGGCATTTCTCAAGGCTGGTGCAACCAGGCATAGCGATATGGCTGACTGTAAATAGCATCTTCATTTCTGTATTTTTTATGTTCGAGGCAACGTAGTACCTCATCACCATGACTCTCTCGTACGACCCTCCCAAGCTGAACTATCCTGAAATCGCTCGATCGAACTCACCCGTGTTTCGCTACACCTCCTCAACTCCTCAACAAGTTCGCCTATCTGGGACTGACTGCCTAGTTAAGCCCCAGGTTCCTCTCGCCTCCCTAACTTCGTTTCGAGTGGGCGGCCCGGCGGAGTGGTATGTTGCCCCCCGAACCCTGGAAGAACTGCAAGCCAGTTTTGAATGGGCGAATGCTCAGGAATTACCCGTGACGTTGCTGGGAGCGGGGTCAAATTTGCTGGTGAGCGATCACGGCCTATCTG
>DATNQR010000347.1:0-5717 GCA_036703905.1 Thermosynechococcaceae cyanobacterium | reverse complement strand
AAACCATCAGTTGCGGGTGGCCACCAGTTCTGAGCCGTTGGGAACTTATCAGGATGTTGGGGTATTGGTTGATCCCAAAACCTGTTCATTTGCGATCGATCCCAGTCCGTTTCAAGATGATGACGGGCAGTGGTATCTTTTCTACGCTCAAGACTTCCTCGATACCGAAAATGGCGATCGCGCCGGAACTGCATTAGTGGTTGATCGATTGTTGACCATGACTACCTTAGCGGGAGCAGCAAAAGTTGTGCTGCGGGCCCGTCAGGATTGGCAGCGATTTTTAGTTGATCGCCCCATGTATGGCGGTATTTATGATTGGCATACCTTAGAAGGCCCCTGTGTCCGCAAACATGGCGATCGCTACTATTGCTTTTACAGTGGTGGCCGATGGGAAACAGAAGGCTACGGAGTCGATTATGGTGTGGCTGATCGCGCGATCGGCCCCTACTCCGACGCTGGGAACGAATCAGGCCCGCGAGTCCTGCGATCAATCCTAGGTTCCGTCTTGGGTCCCGGCCACAATTCGATTGTCTCCAGTCCAGACGGTCAAACGGAGTATCTGGTCTACCACGCTTGGGATGCTGAGATGCAAGCCCGTCGTATGTGCATTGATCCCCTGCATTGGACAGCCGATGGCCCCCGTTGCCTAGGGCCAACCTGGACACCCCAACCACTCTGAACAGAAAACTTGATGGCTGGCTTAAGTTGCTCTCAAAGTAGAGATTCCTGATTCCTCAGGCGATCTTGCGTTGTTGCACACCACAACTGAGCAACTGCCGTTGCCACACCGGTTCAAAGTGTTGGCAGAAGTCATCGACTGAGCAAAACAGTTCTTCTAAGCTATGCCTAGGGGCGAGGGGCTGAATGATTGGGTAATTTTCAGCGTACTCCTCTCCCCTTTTCTTATCTAAAACTCACGTTATTTAGGGGAAGTTAGACCAAGCTGATTCAGCGCGCCATAATAGCCGATATGTTCAGCCGAAAAAAGCTGGAGAGATGCCCTGAACTCAAGACTTGCTGCATCCTATCTTCTGAGCCTGGAATTACTGATTGCCACGATCGTTGGTTGTCTGCTCACTGTCCTCGGTGCAGGTGGTGGAGCCTGGATCTTGGGGGGCATTGCAGCAGGAGCGATCGGTTTCTACAGCTACCGTTCTCGCTACGATTCCACAGCAAAGCCGAACAAAAATTCCCGCAAAATTGGGCAGGTGTTGGTAGGCCTGTCCATCGGTTTCTCAGTCGATCGCATCGACTGGCCCATTCTGGCGGCCCAGCTTCCTGCTTTCGTGCTGCTCACTGGGTTTCTGCTGCTCAGTAGCGGCTGCATCAGCTTGCTCTACGCTCGGATTGGATCAACCGATCTAGTCACTGCTCTGTTTGCGTCGGTTCCGGGCAACATTGGGGTGATGGCTAGTTTGGCAGCAGACTATGGCAAAAATGCAGCGATCGTCTCCCTAGTGCAACTCACTCGCTTCACCTCAGTCACGCTGATTGTGCCGCTCGTTGCCAACGTTCCGGTTCCCCGCGATTTGAGTGCTTTCTGGCAGCCGATCGTCGAGAACTTGCAGAACCTCACTACAGTTGATTTACTGCTGCTGACGCTGCTGCTTCTGCTCACCTATTTGGCGGTTTCTGGAGGCAGCAAGCTCAAGATTCCCGTTGCCACTTTGTTCTGTCCTTTGCTAGTAGGTTTAGCTTTTGTCTCGTTGCTCAAATCACCGCAGCTAGATCTAGGAATTGCCTTCAAATTTCCCCCTTTGCTGAGTTGGGTGGGTCAAGTACTGCTGGGAATCACGATCGGTGAATATTGGGCGGTCAATCCCAAGCTGGAAAAGCGCACGATTGCTCTTGCCTTGGTTCCAGCGCTACTCACTTTTCTGGCGGGTTTTGCTTCCGCAGGAATCGCCAGACTGTTCACGCAGTGGGACTGGCTCACCTGTCTGCTGGTCACGTCTCCGGGCGGTTCGCCCGAGATGATCCTGATTGCGCTCGTGTTGAATCACGATGTTCAGATTGTGACGATCGGCCATCTGATTCGCCTAATTGCAATCAATCTATCGCTCCCCGCTTTGATCGCCGTGGCAAATTCTCTAGAAAGTCGGCAGAAGTCCCCCGTGGAGAAATCGCTAGGATGATG
Source organism: Thermosynechococcaceae cyanobacterium (assembly GCA_036703905.1). GTDB lineage: Bacteria > Cyanobacteriota > Cyanobacteriia > Leptolyngbyales > Leptolyngbyaceae > DATNQR01. The sequence continues at coordinate 3,580 of DATNQR010000347.1, read as the reverse complement.
CGATCGCTCAGATTCCGGTACTCTGTCTAAGCTGTGATGAGATTTTCGTCTCTCACATATTAGTGAGGATTAGGAATGAAGTTTTAAGATCGTGCGTCCTCACAATCGCACGCTAAGGAAATGCCATAATCGTCACCGTACTGCCCCGCCAACTTGAGACTTCAGTCAATGACCAACCAGACTCCAGCTAACTCCGGTTCAGCCGCCGGAATGCCAGAAGCCAGTGTGGGTAGAGTGTTGCAGCGCGGTGGTGAGGAATTGTTGCTGGAGAAAGTGAGCGATCGCTTCACCGTTAGCGCTGCCGATCAGCAGGCGATCGTCCAATTGGTGCAGCCTCTCCCCGCTGAGATTAGCTCAGAGCGATCGCCCAATCGGTTGACCGAAATTGTGGTGAATCCGGCCCAGCGCGATGCAGTAATGCAGCGACTCCGACAAGCCGACGCAGTAGACTACGCCAGTCATGTCTACCAGATTCAAAACAGTCCAGGTTCGCGGGTCTACCTGACCAGCCAAATCACGATTCAATTTGCGGCGGGGGTGAGTCCAGAGACGATCGCCCAAATCACCGCGCCTGTTGGACTGCAACAGCTCAAGCCCGTTGCAGGAATCCCCAATACCTTTGTGTTTGCCACCACAGCCAACGCTACTGAGAATCCGCTTAAAATTGCCAACCGACTGATGCAGCGATCGGAAGTGCTGACGGCGGAACCAAACGTGTCAGTCAAAACCGAATCCTACTATCGCCCCCGCGATCCGATCTATCCGAAGCAGTGGCACTTAAACCACACGGGTGGAGCGGAACTGGCGGCCAATTCCCACGTTTTCGCCGAGGCTGCTTGGGACATCACACGGGGCAACCGCTCGATCGTCGTGGCCATCATGGACGACTCAGTGGATCTGAACCATCCCGATTTTCAGGGCGCAGGCAAAATTGTCGCGCCGATTGACTTCAAGAACAACGACTTCTTACCGCTTCCAGAAGAGGACAACGACAACCACGGAACCGCCTGTGCAGGAGTCGCTGTTGCCGAAGAAACTGGAACTGGAGCCGTGGGCATTGCTCCTGGATGTGCCCTGATGCCAATCCGCACTACAGGGTTCCTGGATGATGAATCGATCGAGCAGCTGTTTGGCTGGGCAGTGCAAAAGGGCGCGGCGGTCATCTCCTGTAGCTGGGGCCCAAGCGCGGTTTATTTTCCCTTGTCCCTGCGGCAACGGGCTGCCCTAACTCTAGTTGCCACCAAGGGTCGCAATGGCAAAGGCTGCGTCATCGTCTTCGCAGCCGGCAACGCTAACCGTCCCACCAACGGCAACATCGTTGAGCGGGGTTGGCCCAACAACGCCCTGAGCGGCATGACTGCCTGGTTGGGAGGCTTCACCGTCCATCCTGATGTGATCACCGTCTCTGCCTGCACTAGCCTTAACAAAAAAGCGGTCTACAGCAATTGGGGCGGCGAGGTTTCGGTCTGTGCCCCCAGCAACAACGCGCCACCAGGTTTTGGGCTGCAATCCGTGGGCTATGTCTACACGCCGCCAGAGGTGCGGGTTTATTTACCAGGACTAAGCATTGTAACGACCGATCGTCTGGATGCCACAGGCTACGACCCTGGGAATTTTGCCGATACCTTCGGGGGCACTTCCAGCGCCTGTCCTCTAGTGGCGGGAGTCGCTGCCCTGATCCTCTCTGCCAACCCCGACCTAACCGCCGCCGAAGTCAAACAAATCTTGCAGCAGACCGCCGACAAGATCGTAGACACCGATCCCGATCTCCAGTTTGGCTTTCGCAAGGGGACGTATGAAGCGGGGGGACGATCGGACTGGTTCGGCTTCGGCAAAGTCAACGCCTTCAGAGCTGTGCAAGCGGCTGTGCAGCGCCAAGTTGCTGCCCGCGCCCCTTCCCGCCAGATCCAGCAGCAGAACTTGACCCCCATCACCATCCCCGACTATGACCCCGCCGGGGTCACCAGTGGGATTCAGATCACCGACGCAGCCACGGTGCAGGATATTCAGGTGCGGGTGACGATCGACCACAGCTTTTTGGGAGACATCGAAATTAACCTGATTGCACCTACGGGTCAGGTTGTCCCGCTGCAAAGCCGCATTCTGGGCCGCCGCACCGAACTCCGCGCCACCTATACCTTGCAAACCACGCCTGCCCTCAAGCGGCTGGTGAACCTGCCCACTCAGGGAACCTGGAGGCTACAAGTTGTGGATCAGGCGATGGCAGACACGGGAACGCTGAAGGAGTGGCAGCTCGCGATCGGTGTTTAGGACTTCCTCCAAGCTCCTTTGCTCCAAACTCCTTTGAGCTAAACTCCTCTGCTCCAAACTCCTACGTCTTCCAGTCCATTGGGGCGAGCAATCCGTCCGCCTTAACCTCAAGCCAGCGCCCACGCCAGTTAACCTTCTGACCCACTGACCCCCGCAGCCACACCCACAGACTCAGCCCATCCCGCCAAGGCAGCAGCCACAGCCAGCGCAACAGTCCCCAGCCCTGCATTTTGCGAATGGCGATCGTCGCTTGCAGATAGCGAACGGCGAAGACAAACAACGTCAGGTTGATGGCCCAGCTTGCGAATCCAGACACTAGCAAAAGCGGCCAGCAGAACACAGTTCCGTAGCAGAAGATCATCGTGTAGTAGACTGCACCCCGGTTGAACCGGATGGTTCTAGCCCAGCGCAGTTCTCGTTGAAGAATCGCGGTGGTGCTTTCGTTGCCTGTGTCTGATTCCAGAACGTAGTGGGAAAGTTCGACCCGATATCCTGCTTCGGCGGTGCGTTTGCCGATGTTGTAGTCGGAGCCAATGCGATTGAGGTGCAGACCGCCAATTTCCTCTAAAACGTCGCGGCGCATGGCGATCGTCGCTCCCACAGCACAGCGCAGGCCTTGATCCATAGCCTGGGCGATCAGGAAGCTGGGAATGAAATCGCAGCAGCGGCCCAGAGCGGCCAGAGCAGCACCGATCGAGCGGGGATTGCGCCCAGTGAAACAGCACGTCACCATACCAATACTCTTGTCCGCCAGAGGATCGGTAACGGTGTGGAGATAGTTGGCATCAACCTGAATGTCACTGTCGGCAAACACAATCACCTGATGGCACGATCGCTCCAGCAAATAGCTGAGGTTGCTGTCTTTGAAGTTAAGCCCGCGGGGAGGCAGATCTACAAACAGGTGAGCGCGATCGGGAAAAGCTGCTACGACTTGTCTCAAAACTGGAATCGCCGGATCGGATGGCTCCATCACGCCAAACAGCACTTCGTATTCTGGGTAATCCTGGGAACAGAGGGACGACCAGTTTTCCCAGGCTCCCTCGTCCAATCCTCGCACGGGGACGAGCAGAGAAACGCCAGGGTTGTAGGGGGGAATCTTGCTAGCCTGCGGGGCAGTCGAGAAGAACTGTTGGGTGAAAAAGGCGCAGGCAAGATAGAAAAAGAGGGAACCCACAATGGGAACCAAAAGCAGAATTTCCAGAGCGCTCATCATTGGAATCGGGTCAGGTTTAACTTTTGGCTTGAGACTTTCACTTGAGCCTCTAGGTTGCGTTGACATCTTAGGTTGAAGCGGGAGTTCGAGGGCGCT
>DATNQR010000346.1:0-4203 GCA_036703905.1 Thermosynechococcaceae cyanobacterium | reverse complement strand
AAAGAAGGCGGACGGGGCGAAAAAAAACGCCCGAAGGGTTTCTGGGAGCAGCTTCGCAATAGCCGCTTATACATTCATCCGCCTAAAGAGATTGCTGATGGCATTGCCAAGCTGCAACGAAAAAAGAGCACGATCGACGTGATCAGTCAGTCTGTTACATCCAAGCCCATCAAAGCTGGCTCAAGTTTTAATGGGGAGCAAATTAAGGTATCCAGGGAATTAAAGGGCTGGAGCCAGGAAGAACTGGGCAAAAAGCTCGGTAAAACCAAGATGTGGATCAGTCTGATAGAGCGAGGTAAACGGAACATTAAGCCGGTGGATGCCGCGCAGCTGAAGGAAGTTCTAGGCATGAACTGAGTTCAGACATCCGTAAACAGTAAACAAGTAAATAGAGGGATGCGTAAACAAGTAAACAAGTAAACAGAGACAGCTTTTTGTTTACTTAAGAGTTCCTGCTATTCTCGAAACCCTTATTGGATAGTAGTTTTAAGGCGTAAACAGTTTCCCGAACCCAGGAGACAGCCCCCCGAACCTAGGGGGCAAACTGCCCCGAACCTAGGGGGCAATTAATCCGAACCCCTAGGGTATTATCCCCGAACCCCCAGGGTATTATCCCCGAACCCCAGGGACAATAATATTTTTAGAATGCTGTAAACCCTTTCGGGGTAAGGCTTTGAAAATTAGTAAACAAACCTAATTATTTAAATGATCCTAACCGAACGTAAACAGAGTGAGCCTTTGTACTGGTTCTGTAGAATGTCAGCTAGTTCACTACGGTTCTGAGCAAAGCGAATCAAGGGAGGGAATCTACAAATACAAAGCCCCATCCAATTGGCAGTTGGACAGGGCTTTTCAGACTTTCACGCAAATTGATCACAGATACCAACCAGTTTCCACAAGCGTATAAAAGGTGTGCTTCTGGATTAGCTGTGTAGCTGTAGCAAAGCCATGCCTTTAAAGGCATAAATCCTGCTGTTGCTATTTTATGAGTAACTTCGTGCTGGTTGCAAGTCAGCACGAAATTATTCTAGCTGCTGCATGGCTGTCTTTCACCTCAACCCCTTCACCTCTGAGGTTTCAGCAATGTCAAACTCTTCTGATCACAAAGTGAGCCCTCGATCGCTTCATCCGACCCCTTCTCGGCTAACTCGTTCATGCAAAATTAACTCGGTTTTGCATGATTCTCCCTCGCGTCAGACTGCTTTGGCCCACCTAACTCAAGCTGAAGCAGCGTTGCACCAGTGGCGACGATCGCTTGAAGCTGAAGGCGTGCGCTACGGAGCTATTCACACCTATCCCCACGAAGGCGTGACGCGGTACAACTTCTATCCTGACCAACCCGACCAACACGGGAAGAAGCGCCGCACCTACGTCTCCCTCGAAAGCCTGCCTTACTACCGCGCCGAGATTCGGCGGGGAGAGCAGTGCAAACAAATCCAGGCACTAGAAGCCCAGATTGGGTCGCTCATGCAAACTGCCCAGAGGATTGCATGAACCATTCCTTGATCAAACTCAACCGGCAAAAATCGGTTCCGTCCTCCCCTCGCTCGTCTCTAATCCCTACTTCCACTCCAGTAGACTTTGAGGCTCGGATCAAACAAGAATTCATCGTGGGCAGCGCGATCGTGCCCGACCTCTACTGCGTCGCAACTCAGTTCGTTGGGGATACAGACGTCCTGCCGGGGGGCGAAGTCAGCTACCCCATCCACGAGGCGCTCAACTGGAAACTGACTCGGTTTGGCTATCACGCACGAGCGACCCAACAAGCGGCGCTGCTGGTGAATGAGGATGGCTCCACCTGGCAAGCCAAACTGAGCAACCCTCGCACTGATCGCACCAAAGGCACGGCTCAGAAATACGAAACCCCGGTGGGCAGCGATCGCGCTTACTTGCCTCCCGTGCCTCCAAGCATCCGCCAGGCGATTACCCAGCGCTATGGGGTAGAAGTCCCGTTGATTGGTTCTTTCTGGAACTGGCTAGAGCAGCATCCAGAGATCCCAGTTGTCTTCACTGAAGGCGGCAAGAAAGCTCTGTGTTTGCTCAGTCTGGGCTATGTGGCGATCGCGCTGTACGGAATTAATGGCGGCTACCGAGTGCGAGACCAGGATAAAAACATTGTCGCTCCCTATCTGCTGGCAGAGGTCAGTCGGTTCTCAGTCCTGGGGCGAGCGACAACACTGGCCTTTGACCAGGACACAAAGCTAGAGACACGCACAACAGTGGCCCGGGCATTAGCCCGCTTCGGTGGACTGCTGACGGCTGCGGGGTGTGAGGTGACGATTGCCCAGTGGCAGCCAGAGCAAGGAAAGGGTGTTGATGATCTCTGTGTTCAGTCCGGGGGAAATGCCGTTCACGGGGCGATTGCCAATGCCTTACCGCTTCCCTACTGGCAGATTTGGCAGCGCTTAAACCAGCGGTTGACCTACCCCGCCAACCTGAAGCTCACGACGGCTGATCTGTCCAACCTGAAACTGGAGTTACCGGAAGAAGGCATTCTGGCGATCGCCTCTGCAAAGGGCACAGGCAAGACGAAACAGATTCGCAGCGTAGCAGCTGCGGCCCCGAAAGTGCTGGCGGCGGGGCATAGGATTGCCTTGATGCGGAACTTGTGCGATCGACTTAACCTGGACTATCGAGGTGATCTCGACAAAGCCAAAGGACAGTTCATCAACGGCTCAGGCTACACCCTGCGGATCGGCTTCTGTGTCGACTCTCTTCTCGCCATTAATCCTGACCAGTTTGCCGGCTGTGACCTGATCATCGATGAGGTGGTGCAGGTGATTCGACACTTGCTCACCTCTAGCACTTGCTCGAAAGATGGGCGGCGACCGGCGCTGCTGTCGCGGCTGCATCAACTGATTCAAGTAGCACGGCGGGTGATTGTCGCAGATGCTGACTTGGACAATGCCACCCTGCACTACCTCAAAACGCTGAAGGGAGACGACACCCCAATCTACCTAATCCACAACCGCTACCAACCACCGGGGTACAAAGTGCGGATGCTGGACACCCCGGATCGCACCGCCATCACCCGCAAGCTGATGACTGAGGCAACCGAATTGGAGCCGGGGAAAACTATCCTGGTCGCCACCGATAGCCGGGGCAGCACCAAGACGATCGCCCGTCTACTAGCGAAAGAGCAACCCGAAAAGCGAGTGCTGGTGATCAACAGTGAAACGTCTGGCGACGACTGTGAACAGAGCTTCATTCAGACCCCTGATGTGGTGCTGAACCTGAACGAATACGACATTATCCTCTGTTCGCCCTCGATGGCCACCGGAGTCAGCATCGAGCTTCAGGACAAGATCGAGGCGGTCTATGGCATCTTCACCGGAGCTTCCAGCACGGACGCAGACATGGCACAAGCACTGGGGCGGGTGCGGCAACCTGTGGATCGCGTGGTCTGGTGTGCGGAGCGGGGCAGAAACTTCAGTCAGGGATCACGCTCGACGAATGCCCTAGAGTTAAAGACTCACCTGCAAGACCGGACGAGCGCGATCGTTTCCCTGGTGCGCTCCAACCTGCGCGAGGACATTGCCGATGGACTGGACGCTTACGACTGGCAATCCAATCCCCACCTCAACCTCTATTGTCAGATGGCGGCGGCGCAGAACTACGCCATGTTTCACCTGCGGGATGCCCTCGTCGTGCGGCTGCGGCATGAAGGCAACACGGTGGAGATGGAGTCAGTTGAGTCTGATGCGGTGATCCGGATGCAGTTGCGGGAAGCCAGGGAGGAGAACAAGCAGGCGGAAGCGCAGGCGATCGTCGATGCCTCAGCACTGACTTTTTCCGAAGTGGCACTGCTGCAACAGAAGGAGAATTTGACCCTGGAGCAACAGCGATCGCTCCAGCGCTACTTCATGCAGGAATTCTACGGGCTAGAGGATCTGACCTTAGAGGATGTGCTGTGGGACAACGAAGGGCGACGGCGTGGGGAGTTGCTGAACTTAGAGGCGCTGTTGTTTTCAGGGTTGGCGATCGATTGGACGGTCAAGGCGCTGGAGAAGCAGGCGATTTGGAACCAGGGAGTCACCCCGTGGGATATCAGTGGGGCGGAACTGCGGCGGAAGCTGCGGGAGATGCTGGGCTTCCCTGAGTTGCTGGAGCAGATGCGAGCGGGGTGGGAGTGGACAGCGCGCGACTTGCAGCCCTACGCCGACCGGGGCCGGTCACTGGCAGGCCAGATCCAAGCGATTCTGC
>DATNQR010000345.1:0-3230 GCA_036703905.1 Thermosynechococcaceae cyanobacterium | reverse complement strand
CTATGAGACTATGGCCGTAACTAGGGGACGCAAGAGGGGTTTCAGGATGACCAACGCACCAGGGACACAGCCACCAAACCTGAGCAGCCAGACCCAGAGCAGCCAGCCAGGAGATTGGAGTTGGAGGTTTTGGCCCAGCTTGCCGCTCTATCCCTATGGCCAACGGCGTACGCTGCGCCAGGAAGTGGTTAAAGATACGATTTGGACTTTTGATCAGGTGCAAGGCGTTCTCTACACAGTTGTCCCGATTCGGATGACGGTGGTGCGGCTAGAGGCGGGTGGTTTACTGGTCTATGCGCCTGTGGCCCCCACGATCGAGTGTATTCGTCTAGTGCAGGAGCTAGTGGCGCAGCACGGCGACGTGAAATACATTCTGCTGCCCACCAGTTCGGGACTGGAACACAAAATTTTTGTGGGGCCGTTTGCCCGCCGCTTTCCCCAGGCTCAGGTGTTTGTTGCGCCGCACCAGTGGAGTTTCCCGTTCAATTTGCCCCTCACTTGGCTGGGCTTTCCCCGCGATCGCACCCACGTTCTGCCAGAATCTAGCCAGTCGCCCTTCGCCCATGAATTTGACTACCAAGTGCTGGATATTGACCTGGGAGCCGGAACTTTTGCAGAAGTGGCGCTCTACCACCGTCGATCGCGAACCCTGCTGCTGACCGATTCAATTTTGGCGATTCCAGCCGAGCCGCCAGCGATCGTCCAGTTAGAGCCATATCCCTTACTGTTCCACGCTAGAGAGGACAGTTTTGAGGAAATTGAAGATACAGAGGACAACCGCCGTAAAGGGTGGCAGCGCACCTCGCTTTTGGCGATGTATTTCCGTCCCCAAGCGCTGGAAGTGACGGGATTGGGGCAGACCCTTCAGAATGCCTTGCAAGCGCCCGATCGATCGGGCAAAGCCTACTTCGGCTTGTTTCCGTTTCGCTGGGAACCGGAGTGGCAGCGATCGTTTGTGGCCCTACGGGGGGAAGGCCGTCCGTTTGTTGCTCCCATTCTGCAAACGCTAATTTTTCCCCAGTCTCCCCAGCAGGTGATTGATTGGGCTGATCAGGTGGCAAGCTGGGATTTTCAGCAGATTATTCCTTGCCATTTTGCTGCCCCTATTGCTGTCAGTCCGCAGCAATTTCGTGAGGCGTTTGCTTTCCTGGAGCAGTCTTCTTCCCTCTCAGAAGACTCTGTAGAGTTAGCTTTGCCAGATTCGGGTTTGCCAGGTTTGGGTTTGCCAGAGGAAGACTTCAAGTTCATCAAAGCTCTAGAAGCAAACCTAATTCGATATAGGGTTGTGACTGCGCCCCCCACGGGCTAATCTTTGAAGTCCTTCAAGTGAAGTTCTTCGAGGACAATCCCTAGATTTCGTAGTACCAGAATTCTTCTTGCTTCAGCACAATTTGCCGAGTCAACCGTTGGATGATGCCTTGTTCCTCAAACTGCTTCAAAATCCGCGTCACCGTAACGCGGGTTGTCCCCAACATTTCAGCCATATCCTGGTGAGTAATCTTCAGGTCGATCGCCCGTCCTTGGTCTACTTCATAGCCAAAGCGATCGGCTAACCAACCCAGCAGCTTGATCAGCATATCTTCCACTTTCCTAGCGCTGCGGATCACCAAGAAATTCTCGGTTTGCTGAATGTGGTTTAACAGAATTGTTGGGCTGCGATGGAGTTCTTCCAGTTCCATCTGCGTCACCTCCACACTGGACAAGCAGTCTAGTTGATAAGGTTCGACTTTCGACAATGCCCTACCCACTACATCTCCCTGCCCCCACACTCCTAGAGTAACTACCGTGCCATCCTCCAGCCATGTTATGGCCCGCACTACTCCTGTCTCAATTCGCCAGAGGTAATTTTGCCGCACCGGAAGCGACGATCGTCGAGCGTACTTGATATGGCTCAGTTCAGCCATATCTTGAGATAGTGACGCAACGTACAAGGATTTCTGCATCGGTGTAATATACTATATGTCGGTAGGCTAACCGTAGAACTTCAGAAAGTCAAATCACCATCGAGTCGTAAAGGATCGAGAAAATCGTGGGAATCGAAGTACAAAACGTTTCAAAGCACTATGGGTCGTTTCAGGCGCTCGACGAAGTGAGCCTGGAAATCAAAACAGGTTCACTGGTAGCGCTGTTGGGCCCCTCGGGGTCGGGAAAGTCCACGCTGCTACGGATGATTGCTGGCTTGGAAGTACCCGATAGTGGACGGATTGTGCTGGTGGGGAAAGACACGACCTCTCGACCCGTGCAGGAGCGCAACATCGGGTTTGTGTTCCAGAGCTATGCCTTGTTCAAGCACTTGACGATTCGCAAGAACATTGCCTTTGCGCTGGAGATCCGTAAAGCGAATAAAGCCTATGTAAAAGAGCGAGTTGAAGAGCTACTGGGGTTGATTCAGCTACAGGGCTTGGGCGATCGCTATCCTTCTCAACTGTCCGGCGGTCAACGCCAACGGGTTGCCCTGGCGCGGGCCTTGGCAGTTCAGCCCGAAGTGCTGCTGTTGGATGAACCGTTTGGGGCGCTGGATGCCAAAGTGCGGAAGGAGTTACGCGCCCAACTGCGCCACCTGCACGAAGGGGTAAAGGTAACAACCGTGCTGGTGACGCATGACCAAGAAGAGGCGATGGAAGTGGCCGACGAAATTGTGGTGATGAACAAGGGACGAGTGGAACAAGTCGGTTCGCCCACCGAGGTATATGACAATCCCGCCAGCCCCTTTGTGATGGGATTTGTCGGGCCGGTGAACGAAGTGCCTGTCCGCTCTGGAATCATGTCGGGTGGAAATGGAGTTGTGGAGTCTGATCGCCTATTTTTGCGCCCCCATGACTTGGAGATTGAAACGAAGCCGTTTCAGGATGCGGTTGCTGCCAGAGTGGAGCGCGTGATCCATTTGGGCTGGGAGATCACAGTTGAGTTGGTGCTGGAGTCGGGGCAGTTGGTGACGGCCCACCTCAGCCGCGATCGCTTTGACAAACTCCACATCGAGGCCCAACAGCAGGTATACATCAGACCCAAAGTTGTGAAAACCTTCCCCGCTTACGCTTTGAGTACAGCAGGGTAAGAGAACAGAACTTGCTGCATCAGCGAAAGGTTCACCCAGTCCAGGAAGCAGCTTGCTACCAGTTTCTTGAAGCAGTGTTCTGACTTCCTGAACGTTGACCGAGTGCGGTTTTCTGCGGCTGGAGGTGTGAATCTGCGCCCTAGTGATTCAGAGGGAACGCACTTCGTCCTGGATA
>DATNQR010000344.1:0-6466 GCA_036703905.1 Thermosynechococcaceae cyanobacterium | reverse complement strand
GAACTGATACATCTGCAATCTGGGCGGCACTGGCGACAGTGGAAGGACGAATGGTATCGCCAGCACACCCACCCCGACGGGATTCGGTTTGAGATTCATGAAGCCCTCGATCGTCTCTACACCCAGGGTTTTAAAGCCACCCGCATCATCATTGCCGGTCGCTACAAAGATTTGATTAGCACCTACCTGGAGCGCAGCACTCCTTGGCGTGGCGGACAAACGGAAGCTTCCCCGCAGCCGCGCCTGTATGGGTTGCCCGTCGATTTCAGTTCTGACTCTCCAGAGGAACCCTGCTGGGACGTGATCAACTTTGATTTGGAAAAGGAACCCGGCACACCCGTTCGCTATCCCTACTTCCGGTTGTTTGAGTGAGTTTATGGATTTCGGGTGCTGCACCTGAGCGCCAGCAAGTATGATCCAGCACCTATGCTCCGGTGATGCGGTGAGATACAAGCCCACGGAGCAACAGGACAAAGTGGCCTCTATTAATACGCTCCGTTGTCTTTAGGGAATAGGACTACACCGATCGTCTTGATGATGATCCACAAATCCATCAAGAAGTGACGACAGTTGAGATAGTAAAGATCTACCTGTACCCGCTTAGGGTAGGGAATGTTGTTACGACCGGAAACTTGCCACAGTCCCGTGATGCCTGGACGAATGCTGAGGACGCGATCAGCGTGTTTGCCGTACTTTGCCAGTTCCTCCACGACGACTGGACGAGGGCCAACTACGCTCATGTCACCCTTCAACACATTCCAGAACTGAGGGAATTCGTCCAGGCTGGTGACGCGCAGCAAGCGGCCAACCCAGGTAATGCGCGGATCGCGGCGGAGCTTGAAGTTCGATCGAAATTCCCGCCGCAGCCGGGGGGAAGTTTCCATCAGCTCCAGCAGCATCTCGTCAGCGTTTCGTACCATTGTGCGGAACTTGATGCAGCCAAAGCGCCGGAAGTTTTTGCCTACTCGCTCCTGCACATAGAACACAGGGCCCGGAGAGCTTAACCCAATCAGTAAGATTAGTAATAAATAAAGGGGAGAAAATAGAATCAAAACAGCAAGCGAAAACCCAATGTCGAAAAGGCGCTTGGCAAATTCTCCATTCAGGCGATCAATCACAAACGAAGCGGCTCGTCTGATCAAAGACCGAGTTGATTTACCGGAACCAAGCTGACTTTCGGCAGTCATCTTACTCCTTTACATATCCACACCACACACAGTCCTGATCATAAGGCTAGTGACTCCTTCTGGGCAGAATTTGGTTCCGATTGGGTAAGAATTACTTCAAGGTCTAGATGTAGACAGAACGGTATAGATGTAGACAGACAACTTAGGACATTGGGCTTGGTGAGGGGTATGGGGCCGTTGGCCCCAGCTAGGGGTGGAATTCCTGCGCTCCGGCCTGACCTACGAAGCTATGGCTAAACCCAGTCCCGCGCCGGGGAATTCTGACAGGTTTTGAGAACTATCCGAATCAAGCAGGCAGAGCCAGAAATTCTTCGCCTCTAAGGTTCTGCATTGGATAATCTAACTGACCAGAGGATACAGTCACGATCGAGCGCTTTTGTTTATGATGGGGTGGCCTACCGGACGATCGCCCCTATGCAAACCAATCTTGCGCCTTCCCAGATTCTGACTGCCTCTTCTCAATCCTTGCTCGATCGCTCTATTCGTCCTTTGGCTGCCTACGTGCTGCAAGGCGTAGCGTTTGCGAACGGTGCTTTTTTAGTGCTGGACTCCGTGCGGGGCTACTTGATGCGGGTCGATCCGGTGACGCACAACACAACGATTCTAAACTCCCACCACGTCGATGCGCTTCTGGACGCGACAGGACTGGCGGTGTCTGGGGAGACGGTGTGGTTTGCACGAGAGAACAATGTCTACTTCTGTACCCTGAGCAACTTTGCCCCCCAGTACTTCCTGACCCTTCCTTACACGGTCGATGGCGTGGCGGTTTGGGGAACGACTCTCTACGTCGCCAGCCAGAAGGAAGGCTACATTTCGATTTTTGAGATTGACTCAAAGCGGCTGATCACTCGTCTAGCCCTGCCAGGAGTGGGCGTAGCGAACCTGACGGTGCGCGGAGAAGAGCTTTGGGTGTGCGATCGCACTGAGGAAACGGTGTATTGCCTCGATCGGGCAACCGGCGAAAAGCGCTTCTGTGTCCTCACACCCTTTGGTTCACCGACAGGTTTAACTTTTGCAACGGATGCTAAGGGTCAAGAAACTCTCTACGTGGCCTATGCCTTAGAGGAACCTTACATTCGGGATGATCCCAACACGCCAGCTAATCCCTACGAACTGGCGTTTCGCGATCGGACGTTTCTGCATCCCCTGGATTTTCACCACAACACTGAAGATCACTACGCCCTTTCCAGTGGCTACTTGGTGGAGATGATCTACGCTGAGGAACTGCTGCCCCTGGAAGAAGTGACGCTGAAAGATCTGGAGTGGCGGATTGCGTTGCCTACCGAAACCCATCGCCAGAAAATTCTTAAGGTGGAACCTGTGGGCCTGCCGTTTGTGGAAGAGATTGAGGACGGGCAGCGTGTGGCGGTGTTTAAGTTTGACTCACTCCAGCCCAACGAGCGCCACCTGTTCGGCTGGAAAGTTACCCTGGAGCTACGGGGGATTAAATATCTATTCACCTACGACGACGTGGCGAAAGTGCCGGAACTTTCTGCCGAACTTCGATCGCGCTACCTGGTTGATGACGATGACTTGGCGATGGATACCGAAATCATTCGCAAGGCGGCGCGGGAAGCGGTGGGCAGCGAGACGAACCTGCTGCGGAAGATGCTGAGAATTCGTAATTTTGTCTACGATCAGCTTTCTTACAGCATCAAGCCCCACATTGACACGCCGGATATTGTGATCGATCGGGGTACGGGTTCCTGTGGCGAATACGTTGGGCTGCTGCTGGCACTGGCGCGGCTGAACGGCATTGTCTGCCGCACGGTCGGTCGCTACAAGTGTCCTCAGAAAGCCGATCGCACTTTGCACATTCCCCTGGAACCCGACTTCAACCATGTGTGGATTGAGTTCTACTTGCCAGGCTACGGCTGGCTGCCAATGGAATCTAACCCGGACGATTTAGATGAGGGCGGCCCCTATCCCACACGCTTTTTCATGGGTCTGCCCTGGTATCACGCGGAGATCGGCAAAGGCATTACCTTTGAGAGCATCCGCACCGCCGACGGTTCCCTAGATGTGTCGATCGGTGAACTGGCAATCAATCATGTCCGCTTCACGCTTCTGGGCGAGTTGCCTCTGCTGGAGTAGTGTATGCGTCGGTATCCTGCTGGGATTGCTCTGCTTTTTGGTCTTGTCGCTGTTCCTTCTGATGCAGGGGCAGTGCAGCTTGCTGACGGCTCGACTCATTTTGTCCAGCCGCCCCGCTTGGAGAAGGCGATCGCTACCTTCAGCGTTGCTAACTCTGCCGCCGCTACCTACTACTTCACGATCGTTGTGCCTAGCGGCGCTGGAGAAGCTTTGCAGCGAGTCACGATCGCCCAGGAATCGGGCAGTGAAACGATCGCCTTCCAGCCCAACGCCACCGAAGCTTTTGAGGGCGATCGCGCCCGTCCAGGAACGCGGTTGACTGTGCAGACTACCGTGCCTTCCCAGCGATCAACCACGGGTGCGATCACAGTTGCCTTTGCTCCCGCGATCGCACCTGGAAAAACAGTGACGATCGGTTTGCGGCCGGTTCGTAATCCCAGCGTCAAAGGCACTTACTTCTTTGGCGTGACGGCATTTCCGACTGGGGAAAAAGCAGTAGGACAATCTTTGGGACTCGGCCGGTTTCAGTTCCGCCGCCGAGGAGGGGTCTAACCTCTTGGAAGACGGGTGGAAAGGTATGGTTGTGGGTTGTCTTCTCAGACCTCCTCTAAAGCAGGGTAAACTCAAACTCTCCCCTGCTCCTAGCCATCGTGATTCCTCTACTTAAGATGCAGAAGTCCCGATCGTCCCTCGCCCTTGCCTTTGTTAGTGGCATTGTGATGGGGCTGGCGACGGCTCCGTTGAATGCGTTCCCGTTGGCGTGGGTGGCGCTGGTTCCGCTGTGGGTTTTGGTGTTTAACGGCAAAGGAACGCGGCGGCAGAGGTTAGGACTGACGATCGCCTGGGGCCTGGGCTACCACGGACTGGCGTTGTCGTGGATCACGGGGCTGCATCCCCTGACTTTTCTGGGGTTTTCCTGGGCAGCTAGTGTGGCGATCGTGGGGTTCTGCTGGTTTTTCATCACTGCTTGGGGAGCGGCGTTGGTGGCAATCTGGGCCTGGGCCACCCGCACCCTAACGCGAAATCTTCCTGCCTTCACTCGCATTATTGTGGGGGTGGCAATCTGGTGTGGACTGGAGGTTCTCTGGAGCCAGGGATCGCTCTACTGGACAGCCCTTTCTTATACGCAGAGTCCGAGCAACCTGGCGATTCTACACTTGGGGCAGCTATCGGGATCGTCCATTGTCACGGGGGCGATCGTCGCCGTCAACGGACTCCTAGCCGAAGCTTGGATCAGTGCTCAGACTTCAACTCAAGGGTCTAGGCGCTACCTGGGCAGCGCGATCGCGCTGCTCCTGAGTCTGCATCTGCTGGGTTGGGGACTGTATGCACAGCCGATCGAACAATCCCCAGCCGCAGCGCTGAAAGTTGGAATCGTTCAGGGGAACGTGCCGACGCGGATCAAGCTTTCAGAAGAGGGACTGCGGCGCAGCGTGGCGGGCTATGTAGGCGGCTACGAGCGGTTGGCCCAAAAAGTCGATGCTGTCCTCACGCCGGAGGGAGCGCTGCCAATGCTGTGGGGCAGTTCCACTCATCCGTTCTATCAATCGGTGCTGCAAACGAAAACTCTAGCCTGGCTGGGAACCTTTGTGCCAGAGGCAGACGGCATTACCCAAAGTTTGCTGACGATCGCTCCTAATGGCGAAGTCCTCAGCCGCTACAACAAAATCAAACTCGTGCCGTTGGGTGAGTTCATTCCGTTCAAGGAAGTGCTGGGCAAAGTGGTCGGGCGGCTGTCATCAATTCGCTTCGGCATTGTCCCCGGAACCTCTTCCCAACGGTTCGATACGCCGTTTGGCCGGGCGATCGCCAGCATTTGCTACGAGTCGGCTTTTCCAGAACTGTTTCGGGCGCAGGCTGCGGATGGCGGTCAGTTCATTCTGACAGCTTCCAACCTCGATCCCTATAGCGAAGTGCTGATGGCACAGCACCAGGCCCAAGACATCATGCGGGCGATCGAAACTGATCGCTGGGCGGCCCGCGCCACCAACACGGGCTACTCCAGCATTCTCAATCCCCACGGAGAAGTGATTTGGCGATCGCAGCCCCGTACCTACGAAATCCATGCAGCGACGATCTACCGTCGCCAAACCCAAACCCTCTATGTGCGCTGGGGCGATTGGTTTTTGTGGTTGATGCTGGCTCTGGGAGCGATCGTTGTAGTTTATTACCGCTTTCGGCCTCGCCAACTGAGCCGTTCCTAGCCCCCACTCACGGGGGGAACAAGCACCACCTCGTCGCCATCTTGCAGGGGAGTTGTGGCTTCGACAAACTGGAGATTCACTCCAAAACGAGTCAAGTCGCGCCACTCGCTCAGTTGCGGTCGATCGGCAATCAGGCGATCACGCACCGCCGAGACGATCGATGCCGCAGGCAAGCGCAACTGCAACTCTGGTACACCGTAGGCTTCTTGGTAAGCAGCAAACAGCTTTACCGTGACGGTGATTTCCTGGATTTCTTCGGTCATCGATCGCCCTCAATCCCTCCCTTCCCAGAGTAGAGCCTTCTCAAACCTCATGCCCTTCTTGCAGCGATCCCAACCGCCGAAGTTGGGGCGACAGGAAAGCGATCGTCAAGACAACGGCGATCGTCCCTAAGCCCCCCGCTGCTACTGCGGTCACGGGCCCCAACAGTGACGCGGCTACCCCCGATTCAAACCCGCCCAACTCGTTTGAGGTGCTGATGAAGACGCTGTTCACCGCCGAAACCCGTCCCCGCAGAAAATCGGGCGTTCGCAACTGCACCAGCGTCCGGCGAATCACTACGCTCACATTGTCCAGCGCCCCGCTCAGTCCCAGCATCAGCAGCGACAGCCAGAAACTCTGCGACAGTCCAAAAATTACTGTGACAGCGCCAAACCCCGCCACTGACCACAGCAGCGTTTTGCCTGCCTGACGAATTGGCGGTAGGTATGCCAGAACGATCGCCACCCCCACTGCCCCGATCGAGGGAGCCGCCCGCAGCCAGCCCAAGCCCGTGGCTCCAACGTGCAGAATATCTTTGGCGTAGATCGGCAGCAGCGTTACCGCACCGCCCAGCAGCACTGCAAACATATCTAGGGCAATCGCTGACAGAATAATTGGCTCGTGTCGGACAAATTTCACGCCGCCTGCTAAGGACTTGAGGGAAATTGGTTCTGTCGATCGCGTTGCCTGGCGACTGGTGATCAGCGCAATCATTCCAAA
>DATNQR010000343.1:0-6656 GCA_036703905.1 Thermosynechococcaceae cyanobacterium | reverse complement strand
GGGCAATCAATAGATGTGGACGATCAGGATGGATTTGGTTTGGGGAGTAATTTTAGCGGCGATCGCCTCAACGGTCATGTTCCAGGTACGGGCATCAGCATCAACTAGAACTGGTTTAGCCCCTGCCCTGACGACCGCTGCTGCACACGAAATAATTGTGAAGGTGGGTAGAATGACCTCATCGCCCGATCCAATTTTTAATGCAGCGATCGATGCATCAAGAGCCATTGAGCCATTACTGACTGCTATCCCATGCCGCCGCCCAACCCGGGCAGCAAACTCTGTTTCAAAGCGTTGAACAAAAGGACCCTCGGACGAAATCCAGCCTGATTCAATACATTCAATGAGGTACTGCTTTTCCTGACCATCCAATAACGGTTCATTGACAGGGACAAAATCCACAGCGTTCTCCGGTGAAGCAAAGCGATCGTAACAAACACCGTTTTTGGAATATTTTGGGACTGCTCCCGCGCATCACCAAAACATTTCCTACTCAATGTAATAAAATTGAAACCTTGCTAAGCAGGTAAGGGGTCAAAGCGCGTCTTATCTCGATCGCCTACGTAGGGACCTTGCTTCACCTCAATCATCTCAACCTCTTCCAAAACCTCAAAGCCGTGGCCTCCTTGGATTAGAAGGATGACATCTCCCTCGCCCAGAATACGGCTTTCGAGATACTCTTGATTGTTTGTGTAAAAATCTACCCGTAGCCTGCCGCGCTTGAGCAGAAGCACTTCTTGGGTGTAATCAACTTGTCGGGGAATAGGATTATGAACGTGAGGCTGAATTACTTTCCCAGCTGGGTGCTTCATGTAAGCCAACTGCTGGGATAGAGTGTTAGGCGTAAAAAAGTGAATTCCTGGTTCCCTAAACTCAGCCAGGATAATGATCGCTTGCAGTTGATTTTTGTAGAGTACCTGCTGAACCAAGCTCTGTTCACACTTGACAACCATAAAACTCCGTTACGAGACGGTACTGAAGGTTCTCTTTCCGCAAGATGTATCTAATACCAGACGAAAGGTAGAGCGTGAACGAGCCAATCTGAGTAAGCCAAGTTGCAAAACTTAGATCGGTTTTCACGCGCATCTGGGAAGCATATAGGTCTGGTTTAGACCTAATACTCGAAGGAATGCCTAGCTTTTGAAGCAGCGGCACTCATCTAAAGCCAAATGAAATCTCTGCCTTTGCTAGTTAGATCGCACCTTTGGTTAGAACCCCAAAGTACCAGCCGATGCTTATTTCCCTTCAGACGTTATCGTATAAAACTTTGAAGGCTACTAATTAAAGAACCGGATAAATTTACATTAAGGAAAGATAATGTAATGCTTCTCTAAGCACAGGACAAAGATTGTAAGGACTCCGAGAAATCCTCACTTTTCTGCTCCAGATTGAGTATGACATTTGGAAGAAAGCGAGGAGTTGTAGGCAAATTACAAAGTTTTGCAGACGCAGGCTGATAACTTCAATACAGCTTCAATACAGCGGACATACAGAATCTTCGCGCTTTGTTTCAGATATCTCTGTCGCTACTGATGGAGAAGTTAGAAGTACAGAAGAAGCACAGATCTACTGCCCCATCTGACCACCCCACCTGAATTATGGTTCAATCCGTCTCCACTCTCCGTTACGTCAATCCTGCCAGTGGCAACGACAGCGCTGCTGGTACTCAAGCCGCCCCTTTCAAGACCATCACACGCGCCCTCCAGCAGATCCCGCCCGGAACCACGATTCAACTCGCAGCCGGAACCTACAGCGCCGCCAGTGGTGAGACGTTTCCGATCGCTGTCCCTGCCAGGGTGACGCTCCTCGGCAATGAGACAAACAAGGGAAGCGGAATTTTGATTATCGGCAGTGGCATTTTTCCCAGCCCGACCTTTGCTAACCAGAACACAACGATCGTCTTGGCCACCAGTGCCCAACTGCGAGGCGTGACCGTGACGAACCAAGAAATTCGCGGCACGGCGGTTTGGGTCGAATCCACGGCTCCTACGATCGCCAACTGCACCTTCACCAACTCCAAGCGGGAGGGAATTTTCGCTACGGGCAACGCCAACCCGATCGTCACGGATAACGTTGCCGTGCAGAACTCCGCCACGGGCTTTACGATCGTGCGGAACAGCAAGGGTGAGTGGCGACGGAATGTCTGCCAGAACACGGGATTTGGCATGGCGATCGGGGACAACGCCGCGCCTCTGATTGCCGAGAACCGTCTGTTTGAAAATCGATCGGGGCTGGTGCTCAACGGCAATTGCCGTCCAGTCCTGCGGGGCAACGTGGTGGAGCGCAACACAGCCGAAGGATTAGTCCTAACCGCGCAAGCAGTTCCTGACCTGGGCAAAAGTCAAGACCCTGGCGGCAATCTGTTCCGCGATAACGGTCAAGTGGACTTGCTTAACGGCACATCAGCAACCCTGGTTTCTGTGGGCAATCAGGTGAATCCGGCGCGGGTGCAGGGATCGATCGACCTCCAGCTCAACGAAGTCCCTGTCTCTAGCCCCAACCCTACACCTAATCCCACGCCCAACCCTACGCCCAATCCCACGCCCAACCCTACACCTAACCCCACGCCCAACCCAGCGCCTGGTCTGAGCGATATTCAAGGACACTGGGCAGCAGCGTTCATTCAGGCTTTGGTCAGTCGGGGTTTGGTCAGCGGCTTTCCTGACGGCACGTTCAAACCAGAAGCGCCCCTGACCCGCGCTCAGTATGCCTCGATCGTCGCCAAAGCTTTCGATCAACCATTGAGCCGACCCGTTACCCGTTTCAGCGACGTGGCAGACAACTTTTGGGGACGGGACGCAATCGCCCGTGCCAACCAGATGGGCTTTGTCTCCGGCTACCCCGACGGCAGCTTTCGCCCTAACCAGAACCTGACGCGGGTGCAAGCGATCGTTTCCCTGATGAGCGGCTTGGGGCTGAAGAACGGCACACTGGATCTGCTGGGAGCCTATGGCGATCGGGCCCAGATCCCCAGCTATGCGACAGAGGCGGTGGCTACCGCAACCCAACGCCGCGTGGTGGTCAACTATCCCAACGTGCGGCAGTTGGAACCCATGCGCGACATCACCCGCGCCGAGGTGACGGCGGTGATCTATCAGTCCTTGGTGACGCTGAACCGGGCCCCCGCGATCGCGTCGCCCTACATTGTCACTGGGGAAATCCCGACGCTGCTGTTCACCGATATTCAGGGGCACTGGGCAGCAGATTTCATTCAGGCGATCGCCAGCCAGAACTTGATTCGGGGCTACGAAGACGGCACATTCCGCCCCGATGCCAACATCAACCGAGCGCAGTACGCCAGCGTCATCGCCAACGCCTTCAATCCTCCTGCCAAGCGAGATGCGATTAACTTCCCAGATGTACCCGATTCTTTCTGGGCTAAGTCCTTCATCACTCAGGCTTATCGGGGGGGCTTCATCTCTGGCTTTCCCGACGGCACATTTCAGCCAAACCAGAACGTGCTGAGGCTCCAGGTGTTGCTGTCCCTCTCGAATGGGCTGGGCCTGCCGCCGGCCGATCAGAGTGTGCTGAGTGCCTACGACGATCGCGACTCCATTGCCCAGAACGCTCGCAGCGCGATCGCCACTGCCACCAAAGAACGCCTTGTGGTCAGCTACCCTAATGTGCGCCAACTTAGCCCCGCCCGTGCCGCAACCCGTGCCGAAGTCGTGGCTATGGTGTATCAGGCGTTGGTCAGGGCGGGTCGATCGGCTGCCATCACCTCGCCCTACATTGTGCTGGTCTAGAGTTTAGGTGCTGGCTTGGGGCTTGGGCTATTCGTTCTTCAGGGGGGCGCGGCCGAACGTGTGGGTCAGAGTTCTGAGGCGATCGCGCACCTCATCGCTGATCATCTCCGGGCGATAGCGCCAGCCCCAGTTGCCCTCTGCTTTTCCGGGCGTGTTCATCCGGGCATCGCCCCCCAAGCCGAGCAAATCTTGCAGAGGCAAAATCGCCAAGTTGGCCACAGAACTGAGGGCCAACCGGATCAAATCCCACTGCACACCATCAGGGCTGATGCCGCCCAGGTAGGTGTGCAGATTGTGTTTTTCGTGCTCCGAGAGTTGGTAGTACCAGCCAACGGTGGTGTCGTTGTCGTGGGTTCCGGTGTAGACCACGGCATTGCGCGGATAGTTGAACGGCAAAAAGCCATTGCCTGGATCAGAGCCAAAGGCAAATTGCAGCACCTTCATGCCCGGAAACTCGAAGCGATCGCGCAGAGCTTCCACTTCTGGCGTAATCACACCTAAATCCTCTGCCAGGATCGGCAGCTTGCCCAGCTTTTGCCGCAGCACCTCAAAAAACTCTGCTCCCGGCGCTTTGACCCACTCGCCGTTCATGGCAGTGGTTTCTCCCCGGTTCACTGCCCAGTACGCCTCAAACCCTCGGAAGTGATCGATCCGAATCAGATCCACGTAGTCCAACATGGCTTCAAAGCGCTGAATCCACCATTTGAATCCCGTTTGCTGCAAATGCTCCCAGTTGTAGACTGGGTTGCCCCAAAGCTGTCCGGTGGCGCTGAAGTAGTCTGGGGGCACACCTGCCATCTGGGAGGCCTCCAGAGTTTCTTCGTCTAGGGCAAAGTTTTCGGGATTGGCCCAGACATCGGCGCTGTCGTGGGCCACGTAGATGGGAATGTCGCCGATGATCTCAATGCCGCGCAGGTTGGCGTACTGCTTCAGCGCTCCCCACTGCTGGAAGAAGATAAATTGCAGAAACTTGATGTGGAAAATTTCGTTGCTTAAGCGATCGCGCCACTCTGCCAACGCCGCCGGATCGCGCTTGGCCAACTCTGGCTCCCAGGTGTGCCAGCTTGCCCCTTCCTTTGCCCCCTTGAGCGCCATGAACAGAGCAAAGTCGTCTAGCCAACTGGCCTTGACCTGACAGAATCCCGCAAATTTTTCCTGCTGAATCGAAGAGGCGTGGTGCTTGAAGGTTTCCCCAGCTTTTTGCAGAAGTGGGCCACGGGCGGCAAAGACCCGATCGTGATCTACCCAGCCTGCCGGCAGCTCTGGAAAATGGTTTAAGTCTTCCTCCGTCAGCAATCCCTCATCCCGCAGCAACTCTAGGCTAATCAGTAGCGGGTTGCCGGCCACGGCGGAGTAGCACATATAGGGAGAGTTGCCGAAACCCGTGGGGCCAAGCGGTAACACCTGCCAAATCTGCTGCCCAGTATCCGCTAGGAAATCAACGAACTGAAGGGCTGGCTGTCCCAGATCTCCGGCTCCAAAGCGACCGGGAAATGAGGTGGGATGCAGCAAAATACCGCTCGCTCTGGCGCTTGCTCTGGTGATAGGCATAGGAAAAAGCTCAAAAATGGCTGGGCTGGCAGTTGGATATTTCGGTTTTGCTCTAGCGGCAAACTGAATGCCTAGAGCCTACCACGCAGCTTCAACTCTGAAACCTACCGAATGAATGACCTGATGATCGAACGAAGAATATCTCAAAGGCTCCACCAGTGGCGATAAAGCTTCATGTTCAGGCATCTACTTCAGCCTACATGGGACTATCTATTGGACATTGCGCTAGGTGTTGCTTGCCTGGACGCGCATACTCAAATCCAGCCAGGTCGATCGCGTTACTGGGGCACTGCTGGAAATGTAATCAACTCCGGTTTCGGCAACGGCGCGGATAGTTTCCAGCGTAATGTTGCCCGATGCCTCAATTTTGATGCGATCGTTATGCTGCCGGATGGCTTGTACCGCTTGAGCCATCTGAGTCAACGGCATATTGTCCAGCATGATGATGTCTGCGCCGTGGCGCAAGGCTTCCTGCACCTGGACTTGGGATTCTGTTTCCACTTCGATCGTCATTGGGTAGGGAATACGGGCGCGGATCTGCGCGATCGCGTTGCCAATGCCTCCCGCCGCCGCAATGTGATTGTCTTTAATCATCACAGCATCATCCAGTCCCAGGCGATGGTTGACTGCACCGCCAACCTGGAGGGCGTATTTCTCCAGCAAGCGCAGTCCAGGAGTGGTTTTGCGCGTGTCTACCAATTGCGTCGGCAAGTCCGAGATTTGGTCGGTGTATTTCCGCGTCAGGGTGGCAATGCCGCTCAACCGCATTGCTAGGTTCAGCGCCGTCCGCTCTCCCATCAGCAGGACATCCCACGGGCCGCTGATCATGGCAATCTGCTGTCCCCGATCGCACCACTCACCCTCCTGGACTGTTGCCGTGAATTTCACCTCTGATTTCGCCTCTGGGTGGAGCAGTTGAAAAACCCGCGCCCCGATCGTCAGCCCCGCCACAATGCCCGCCTCCTTAGCAATCCACTGAGCCTGTCCAGATTTGCCGCCTGAGGGAAACAGAGATTGAGTGGTGCGATCGCCTCGACCAATATCCTCCAACAGCCAACCTTTCAGCAGAGGATCGAGTACCAGCAGGGGCGGCAAAACAGCAGTGAGGGAGTGCATCGCGGTGAGGGAAGGAATGGCTCCACTTTAAAACACTTATGCTTCGTGAACTAAACTCTGGGGCGAGAAGGCAACCACTTTGCAGAGGCTCGATCGGGCCTCTGTTGCAGAAGCTTTACAAAAATAACCCGTGGGGTGAAAATTCAGGATACAGGATTGCTCTAGGTACTCTTCTTAAGTACTCTTCCTTGAGCCTTCTTTTTCGACTGCCTCCAGTTTGTTTTCTAAGTGATAGTTTGTTTT
>DATNQR010000342.1:0-6479 GCA_036703905.1 Thermosynechococcaceae cyanobacterium | reverse complement strand
GATCGCCAAGGAAGCAGTCGCGTCGCCTGGGCTATGGCTTTTGCTTTCTGTTTGGCGTACTGTTGGCATTCAGTATTTCCCTGACAGGCATTGCCCAATCGTCTCCCCCTCCGCTTGACCAGGCTCAAGCCTTGAATCTTCAGGGACAACAACAGTTTGAATCCGGCGACTCCCAGAACGCTCTAGAAAGTTGGCAACAAGCGGAAGCACTCTACCGCCAGAGCGGGAATCAGCAAGGCGCGATCGGCACGCGCTTAAATCAAGCAAAGGCTTTGCAAAACCTGGGATTTTACCGGCGGGCAAACAGCTTGCTGGAACAGATTCTGTTGGCGCTGCGATCACAACCCGATTCCACCCTGAAAGCCAACGCCCTTTTGACCTATGGCAACAGCTTAAGGTTAACGGGTGACCTGGAAGCCTCCCAGCGCTTGTTAGAGGAAAGTTTGGCGATCGCTCAAGGGCTTCAGTCTGCCGCCGACGTTGGCGCAGCCCAACTACATTTAGGCAATACTCTGCTAGCACAGCACCAGGATTTAGCCGCCCTGCGTCAGTTTGAAACCGCTGCTGCTCAATCAGGCTCGTTCCAAATTCCGGCTCAACTGCGTCAACTGCGGCTCTTGCAGCAACTTGATCGCGCTGCCGAAGCGAACACCTTGTTTCCCAAAACCGCAGCGCAACTCTCCACCCTGCCGCTCAGTCAAACGAGTATCTACGCCCAAATTGAACTGGCTGCCCTGTCGCCAAAATCTCCTCATTCTCTGCAAGCGGCTCAACTGCTGACAACGGCGGCACAACAGGCAAAAACGCTGGGCGATCGTCGGGCAGAATCTTACGCGATCGGACGGTTGGGGCAGGTGTATGAGCAGTCGGGACAGTGGACAGAGGCAAAACAACTGACCGAATCGGCGCTGCGGCTGGCAAGAACAGCGAATGTACCGGAAATCATCTACCAGTGGCAGTGGCAGGTGGGGCGCATTTTGAAAGCTCAGGGAAATGTGGCAGCGGCGACCAATGCTTACACTCAAGCGGTCACCACGCTGCAATCTCTGCGTCAGGATCTAGTTGCAGTGGGGCAGGACGTGCAGTTTTCGTTCCGCGATCAAGTTGAACCCGTGTATCGAGGGCTGGTTGATTTGCTGCTGCAACCGAGCGCATCTCAAGATCATCTGAAGCAAGCTCGACAGGTGATTGAGTCGCTACAACTCGCCGAGTTAAACAATTTTTTTCGCGAAGCCTGTGTCGAGGGGCAGCCCCGCCAGGTTGATGACATCGACCCAACGGCGGCAGTGATCTACCCAGTGATTCTGCCTGATCGCCTAGAGGTGATCCTCTCCTTACCAGGGCAGTCGCTTCGCCATTACGCGACTGCTTTATCTCAGACAGAAATTGAAGCCGGAGTTGAACGGATGGTGCGATCAATGCGATCCACCTCCTTTGCCGCCGAACGGTTAGCCGTTGCCCAACAGCTTTATCGCTGGTTGATTCGACCCATTCTGCTCGACTTAGAACAACAGAAGATTAAAACTCTGGTCTTTGTGCTGGATGGCTCACTACGCAACGTGCCAATGGCAGCCCTGCACGATGGCAAGCAATACTTGATTGAGCAGTATCAACTGGCTCTGACTCCGGGCTTGCAACTGTTGAGTCCGCGTCCTCTGCAACGAGAGCAAATGCGAGCGCTGCTGAGTGGGTTGAGTCAGGGAATGGATGGCTCGGCTCCGCTGCCTGAAGTGCAGCAAGAGATTGACCAGATCAAGCAGCTTGTGCCGTCAACGGTGTTGTTAAACCAATCTTTTACAACTCAATCCTTTCAAAATCAAGTGAATGCGGCTCCTTATACGGTGGTGCATCTGGCAACGCATGGACAATTTAGTTCCCAAGCCAGCCAGACTTACGTGCAGACGTGGGATGGAAGATTGGATGTGAATGCGCTGCAAGCCCTGCTCAACCAACGCTCGACCTCCAGTCGGGCAGCGATCGAACTGCTGGTGCTGAGCGCTTGCCAAACGGCAGAGGGCGATAACCGCGCCATCTTGGGCATGGCAGGAATGGCAGTGAGAGCGGGTGCTCGCAGTACCATTGCAACGTTGTGGGCAGTCAACGACGAATCCACGGCAACCTTTGCCACGCAATTTTACAAAGCCTTAACTCAGTCTCAAGTAAATAAGGCAGAAGCCGTGCGTCAAGCGCAGCTTTCACTAATTCAATCATCAAGGTTCAAACATCCGTACTTCTGGGCATCCTATACTTTAATTGGCAACTGGCTCTAGGTAGCTTTAGAGGCAGCAGTTTGGTTCCCCAGAATAGGAGGTTTTATGAAAATCGCTCGTTGGCTCTGGCAACCGTTAGCAGCTAAAACGCTGGTTGCGATCGTCCTGCTAATTGGACAGACTTCAACCATCGCGACCGCTCAAAGTTTCACGCCACCGGGACGAGGCACACCTGTAGGTACAGCCGGTGGTGGCTCTCGTCCGGCAACTTCAGACTGTGTGCAGGCTATAACTCGTTCGTCCTCCTTGCTGGCTCTGGCTCCAACTCAATTCATCGGATTAACCGTTAACGATCGCCCCACGCTTTGGGTTTATGTTCCCGCGACAACTGCAAAAACATTAGAGTTCAGCTTGCTTGACCAGGAGCAAAACGGCATCTATCAAGCAAATATTCCCACAGATGGCACGGCTCAACTGGTGAAGATTGACTTACCTGAAGCTGTACCCGCGCTAGCGGTCGGTCAGTCTTATTATTGGACAGCCGCCCTGATTTGTAATCCCCAACGCCGCACCGAAGATTGGCTGACCGGAGGATGGATGCAGCGACAGGCGATTGGCGAGAGATTGCAGCGGCAATTGACAGGCGCAACTCTAGAACAGCGACGTAAACTGTACGCAGAGAATGGTCTCTGGTATGAAACAGTCAATACACTGGTGCAACTGCGCCGATCGCACCCTAGTAATGCCGCGTTGAAAGCTGCTTGGTCAGAACTATTACAGGTCGGTGGACTTAAACTAGTTGAGGAGCCGAGCGCTCAATCTAAATAAGTCATCGTTTTTTGGTTAAGTGCGGTAGCCTGTGAAGGCAGGGCACTAGGTGCGATGAATTCTTTGCGCTGGATCATCAAATGTATTTGGCAGTGGCGAAATCAGGAAGCGATCGCTCTAGGGGTGACGGGTGCAGTCTTAGGACTGCAATTTACCGGCGGACTGCAACTTCTAGAATGGGCGGTTCTCGATCAGTGGTTTCGGCTACGTCCGGCTGAATCGAGAACTGTTCCAATCGTCCTGGTGACAATCGCCGAATCTGATATTGTCCGATTGAAACAATGGCCCCTTTCCGATGATCAACTGGCGGAGCTGTTGCGGAAACTGAGGCACAATCGCCCAGCGGTGATTGGGCTGAATCTGTATCGAGATTTGCCTGTTGAACCTGGACATGCAGAACTGCTTGACGTGTTTCAGACGACACCCAATCTAATTGCAGTTGAAAAAGCCGTTGGCAATGCAACTGGAGCCGCCGTTGCTCCGCCGTCCATCCTGCGCGATCGCAATCAGTTTGCGGTGAACGATTTAATTTTGGATGCCGATGGCAGGGTGCGGCGCAACCTACTGTCTGTGAATGTCAATGACACGACAATCCTGGCGTTGGGAACGCGGGTGGCGCTGGAGTATTTGAACAAGCAGCATGTGCCCCAGCAAAACCGTGACTCCAAAGGAACTCGAATTCATATCGGCAAGGCGCAGTTTCAACCGTTATCTCCTTTTGCTGGTGGATATGTCAGGGCAGACACGGGTGGATATCAAACTTTATCCAATTTCCTTGTGCTGCCGAATGGCATTCCCTCTGTTTCACTGACGGATGTGCTAGCGAATCGTGTCCCTCC
Source organism: Thermosynechococcaceae cyanobacterium (assembly GCA_036703905.1). Lineage (GTDB taxonomy): Bacteria > Cyanobacteriota > Cyanobacteriia > Leptolyngbyales > Leptolyngbyaceae > DATNQR01. Next base: position 2,602 of record DATNQR010000342.1, on the reverse strand, counting down.
CGGACTTCTGCATGACAAGATTGTGCTAATCGGCTCGAAAGCAGATAGTCTTTGGGGCGATCACTTTTACACTCCCTACACAACTGCCAGTCAAAAAACATGGTCGGGGGTTGAGCTACAGGCAAATATTGCCGCTCAGATTATTACCAGCGCCCTCGAAGGTCGTCCTCTGCTACAAGGAGTGCCGGAACCCTGGGAGTGGGGTTGGATTGTCTTATCTGCTGGACTGGGAACGATTTTGGGGTGGTCGTTACAGTCGGTTGGTAGAAACGCGATCGGGACTCTAGTTGCAGTCAGCAGTATTTTTGGTGTCGCCTACGGTTTATTTCTAGCAGGCTGGTGGATTGTGGCGATCTCCCCCCTGCTGGCGCTGGTGGTGGCAAGCTTATTAAGTCGCGCTCATTGGGTGTGGCAAACGCTGCGAGAAGCGAACCAAAGCCTTGAACTCAAAGTGGAGTGGCGAACGCAAGAATTGCTAGAGAAAAATACTGCGTTAAAGCAAGAAATTTGCGATCGCCAAGTGGCTGAGGCGGCGACCGAGGCAGCAAATCGGGCACTGCAACAACTGGCACATGCCGATGGATTAACTCAAATCGCCAACCGTCGCTATTTCAACGAACGGTTTCAGCAGGAATGGCACAGACTGGCACGAGAACAACTGCCCTTGTCGCTGATTTTGATCGACGTTGATTTTTTCAAGCTCTACAACGACACCTACGGTCATATTGCGGGTGATCACTGCCTGATTCAAATCGCCAGTGCATTGCAGTCCGTGATCAAACGACCCGCCGATTTGGTGGCTCGTTACGGTGGAGAGGAGTTTGTTGCCATTCTCCCTAACACCTCAACGGTGGGAGCTGTGACTGTTGCCGAGGAGATGCGCCAAGCCGTTGGACAGCTTGGCATGCCTCACGAAAAATCTTCGGCTAGTTCGTACGTGAGTTTGAGTCTTGGCATTGCGACACTTGTGCCAACGTCTGACCAATTGCCGGAAGTTTTACTGAAAGCAGCAGATACTGCACTCTACCAAGCGAAAAGTCAGGGGCGCGATCGCTGTATTCCACCCTACCCCTGACGATTAACGAATATGAGTTCCGGTTAAGGAGACTAGGATAAAGCGAAGTCCAGATTAAGGGGGACTGATTTTCTTCTCGTTAATAGATTTGTTGGGAAATATAGCCGTTGCCAGTAGCCCCACGTCTTCCGCAATGAGTGACTGCCATAGTTTCCCTTCAGACCCACGTCCTGGCACCAAGTTTTCACCAACGTACTGATCGTGGGAACCGTCAAACATCCCCGTTGTCCCGTCAAGAGGGTATTGTCAACTTAAACCCAGAGGCAGAATAATCGTACTGATCTCACGGCGTTCGTAACTCCTTGTCTATGTACTCCCGTCACCGATTCCCTGGCGAAATTATTAGCTACTGTGTTTGGCTGTATTACACCTTCCCTTTGAGCTACCGGGACATCGAGAAGATGATGCTCTACCGTGGCATTGAAGTGACTTACGAAACGATTCGGGAGTGGTGTCAGAAGTTTGGGCAGGATTATGCAAATCAGCTCCGCCGCAAACGTCCTTACATCACAGACAAGTGGCATCTCGATGAGATGGTGGTGACGATCAAGAAACAGCAATACTATCTGTGGCGGGCCGTGGACAGTGAGGAGAACGTGCTGGATGTCCTACTGCAAGGGCAACGGGATACCCGGGCAGCCCAGCGATTTTTCCGCAAGTTGTTGAAGAAACAAGGCTTTGTCCCACGAGTCATGGTCACTGACAAGCTCAAGAGTTACGAGGCTGCTAAGAAACAAGTGATGAAGAACGTGGAGTATCGACAGCATAAGGGTTTGAACAATCGAGCCGAGAACTCGCATCAGCCCACAAGAGTCCGAGAGCGACGGATGAGACGCTTCAAATCCCCAGGACAAGCCCAACGATTTCTCTCTACTTTTGACCCAATTCGAAGACACTTTCATCCCAAGCAACATCAACTGAGTGCAAAACGATATCGCGAACAATTGCGCCAACGCTTTGCAGAGTGGCGGGAAGTCGCTTGCTTGAAAACTGCTGCGTAAGTTGAGCGATGCTAGCGATCGAGGAATGATCGTGCCTAATTTTGATTGACATCGGTTAAGTTGACAATACCCTACGGTCGCTGACTGGGCACCGTCTCACACCAGTTAATTCTGTGCTGCCGCCTAGAAAGCACCAAAGGCTGGGTTTAAAGCCTCTAAGCGATCGCAGATTTCATTAAAGAGAGGGCGCAGGGATGGCACTGGAGTCATACAGTCTTGCTGTAAGGTGCGCAGCCGATCAAGCATTGCTTGCCGTTCTGTTTGTGTGACATCCTCCACGGCGTAACGGTCTAACAGATCCTCTAGCAGACAGCCAAACGCTCTGACTTCCAGCCGTGCCATGGCTTGACTGCTCACTGGGTCAGTTGCATCGTAGAAAGAAGCGGCGCCAAAATCTCCTAGTAAGCTCGCTCCTGTTTCATCCACCAGAATATTATGAGCATAGAGATCGCCATGCATGATGCCGCGGTCGTGGAGGTGTGCAGCCGCGGCAGCGATACCCTGAGCGATGCGCAAAATGGTCGCT
>DATNQR010000341.1:0-9369 GCA_036703905.1 Thermosynechococcaceae cyanobacterium | reverse complement strand
GGCGGCGATCGCGGTGGCGAAATCATTGCGGTCGGCACTCCCGAAACCGTGGCCGAAAATCCCCGTTCCTACACTGGTCAATATCTCAAACCTGTGTTGCAGCACTATTCTTCCATAGCTCAAACTGCATAGCGATCGCTGTGCTCAATGACTCAATCTGGTTCCCAGGTGACAAGCAACACCTAAAGCGTAAATGCTTTGCTCGCTGTTCCAACAGATTTGCTCTACTGCACTACTACTCACAATTTTTCAGACCTTCAATATCTGCCGCTATAATTTTCTCTAGGTTTCGCGTAATTTTCTCAATGTCCCAATTCCACCAAGCAATTTCAAGCAATTCTTGGATCACGCCATCTTCAAAGCGCTGGCGGATACGCTTGGCTGGATTACCTCCAACGATCGTATAAGGTGAAACATCACCTACAACAACTGACTTTGCTGCAATGATGGCTCCGTCTCCTACCTGCACCCCTGGCATCATGACCGCTTCATAGCCAATCCACACGTCATTGCCGATCACCGTATTGCCTTTGTAAGGGAACTCTGCACTTTGAGGGTTTACTTTCTCCCAACCGTTGCCAAAAATTTGAAACGGATAAGTCGAGAACCCGTCTAACTTGTGATTGGCACCGTTCATGATGAACTTTATGCCTCTTGCCAAAGCACAAAACTTCCCAATGATTAAGCGATCGCCAATGAAGGGAAAATGGTACAAGACGTTGCGCTCAAAGTTCTCTGAATCTTCTGGATCGTCGTAATAGGTGTAATCTCCAATGATGATATTGGGATTTGACACAGTGTTTTGAATGAAGCAGATTTGCGGAAACCCCTTCATTGGATGCTTATCTTTTGGGTCTGCTCCGTACACAATTGGTTACTCCCGACTTACAAAATTCATGGCATCTGCATCTTATTCAGAAACTCAAGTTACTACCCTCACCAGCGATCGAAGCAGTCGAATGACTGAGTTCACCCACTGCCGGAAGCGCAGTGAGAAACGAACGGAGCTGTAGGCAGTCGGGTGCAACGACTTGTTGGGCGGCTGTTGGTGCTTTTTACCTATCACTTCGCCACGCTTGTACGCAAAGAGGAATGTGCAAGCGGGAAAGCAGCCCCATCTCTTCAGCCTCTAAATTAAACTGGTTTTCGCAATCTGGCATATCTGGTTCTATAGTTCCTACCCAAACGACGCCCACAGCGAATTTTGATGCAAGTTCAATAATTTCCTTCTCGCGTGTTTCTAATACTTTAAGGAGAGCAGAAATGCACTCCACGCCGTAGTCTTCACCGGAGAATTGCAGTCGCCAATATGAATAAGGTTGATTGATTTGTATTGATGTTGGCTCCAAGCGGAGAAACTGCGTCACCTCCTTCGGTTCAGCACAAACCCAAAATTCTGCAAGTTTTTCCTTCATAGTTGTTCTTGATAACTCATTTAAGCCCCAGACACAAGAATCAAGCCGCGTGCAGCCGCCCAACTATTGTTAGATGAAAAGTCTCCGCATAACATATCCAGGCGGGTGACTAGGCGAAATTTTTCTGTCTAACACCCTGAGTTGAATGAATAGGTAAAATTTTTCCGTATAGTACGCCGATTTAGATAAATAGGAGGATCGGATCATGCCACTGGAAGAGACAATCAAACTGGATCAGTTCCTCAAGCTCATGGGCTTGGTGGGCACAGGCGGACAGGCGAAGATGCTGATTCAGGCAGGGGAAGTGCTAGTGAACGGCACAGTGGAAACCCGGCGGGGACGCAAGCTAGTGGTGGGCGATCGCGTGGTCACAATGGGCGAGGCGTTTCAAGTCGATGCCACCGCGATCGGGCAGGGCTGGAAGCCGGACGGATTGGCTTGATTGAGCGTCGATCGCCCGCTCACGGTATGATCGATCGCCTACCAACCTTCACAGATGTAGACACCTCCCTCTTGCCCTATGACTCAGCACTTCCGCATCACTCTTCTCCCTGGCGATGGCATCGGCCCCGAAATCATCACCGTTGCCGTCGAAGTGCTGAAGCTGATTGGGCAGCAATTCGACCTCAGCTTTGAATTTCAGGAAGCCCTGATCGGCGGTGCAGCGATCGAGTCCAAAGGCGAACCTCTTCCCGCCGAGACTCTAGAACAGTGCAAAAACAGCGACTCGGTGCTACTGGCGGCGATCGGCGGCTACAAATGGGACAACTTGCCACGCCACCTTCGCCCCGAAACTGGACTGCTGGGACTGCGGGCTGGATTGGGACTGTTTGCCAACCTCCGTCCCGCCAAAATTCTGCCTCAGCTAATTGATGCCTCCAGTCTCAAGCGCGAGGTGGTGGAAGGCGTAGACATTATGGTGGTACGAGAATTGACGGGTGGCGTGTACTTCGGTCAGCCGAAGGGAATTTTTGCCACCGAGACTGGAGAAAAGCGCGGTGTGAACACAATGGCCTACACCGAATCCGAGATCGATCGCATCGGCCGGGTTGGTTTCGAGACGGCTCAGAAACGCAGCAAGCGGCTGTGTTCGGTGGACAAAGCCAATGTGCTGGAGGTGTCTCAACTCTGGCGCGATCGCATCACGGCTCTGGCCCCAGAGTATCCCGATGTGGAATTGTCCCATCTGTATGTAGACAATGCTGCCATGCAGCTTGTTCGCAATCCCCGCCAGTTCGACACGATCGTTACCAGTAACTTGTTTGGCGATATTCTCTCCGATGCCGCCGCCATGCTAACGGGCAGTATCGGAATGCTGCCCTCCGCCAGTCTAGGAGCCTCTGGCCCCGGCGTGTATGAACCCGTCCACGGCTCTGCCCCAGATATTGCCGGACACGACAAAGCGAATCCCCTAGCCCAGGTTTTGAGTGCTGCAATGATGCTGCGCTATGGACTAAACCAACCCGCCGCGGCCGATCGCATTGAACAAGCCGTGCTGAAGGTGCTGGATCAGGGCGATCGCACGGGGGATATCATGTCCGAGGGGATGAATCTGCTGGGCGGTCGAGCGATGGGCGATGCTTTGCTGAAGGTGTTGCAGTCTTTCTAGGCGGGTTTGCCATGCGATTTAGTAAGTTAGAACTCTAGTAAATTAGAACTAGAATCAAGCATCGATCGCTAAAGTTGCTTGAGATGAGCGCTGGGCGATCTCGCAACACTATCTTTATGGAGGCAGCATGGCGATCGAACGTTGGACAGACGAGCGATTGGATGAATTAGCCGATCAGGTACAGCAAACGAGCTACAACGTGGAGCTTCTGGTGGGAGCGATCAACGGTCTGGTCACTCGTATGGATGCCGATCGGGAAATCGCCCGCACTGTGCAAAGCGATATCCGCACTATGCAAACGGATATTCGTGGGCTGCAAACCGAGAATCGACGTATTCTGGAGCGTTTGGAGCAACACTTCAATGAAGAACACAGCGATAATGACGAGCAAGGCAATTAACGCTTTACAAAGCTTTGCCTTTGGACAGGCTCCCTCGGCGAGATGTGATATAAACTCTTGAAAACTTACGGCAGTCGTCCCAGTTCTGAGGGCGTGGTGTGCAAAACAATAGGGGAGAATCGGTGGTATATACTTCACAACGGCAGGCGACAGGCAGAGTGGAAGAACCAGACTTTACGGCATTGCTCGATCCCGCGTTAATTCGATCGGCACGGCAAATCTACACAACCTACTACGAAGTGCATCCAGAACTGATGCAGCGACCCCTCGGTGTGGCAATCAATCGCTTCACCCATCGCGGTAAGCTGATTTTCTCTGGCAAGCCTGTCTTGTTGCCCCAGGAGTGTTTTGTTCCCTTCAGCCAGATCGAGTCAGAACTATATTAGCCAGGCTTAGATATTAGCCAGGCTTAGCGCAAGGTCAACGCCTGGTAGGGAACTCTCAGCTATGGCTCATAGAAGCGTGTGTCAGAATAAGATGTACAGGTTTCTCGTTCGGACACATGAAGAAAGTTGTGGTGGGTCTCTCCGGCGGAGTGGACAGTTCAGCAGCAGCAGCGATTTTGCACCATCAGGGCTATGACGTGCAGGGATTGACCCTGTGGCTCATGAAGGGCAAGGGACAGTGCTGCTCGGAAGGCATGGTGGATGCCGCCAAACTGTGTGAGCAATTGGGCATTCCCCACCACATTGTTGATAGCCGCGATCGCTTCCAGGAGGAGATTGTGGACTATCTTGTGTCGGGCTACAGCACAGGCATCACCCCCCTGCCTTGCTCCCAATGCAACAAAGCTGTGAAGTTTAGCCCCATGCTGGACTATGCCCGCGCAGAGTTGGGCATCGATCGCATCGCCACTGGTCACTATGCCCGTGTCCGTCAGGACACGGCAACAGGACGCTACCAGCTCTTGCGCGCCCTCGATCGCACCAAAGACCAATCTTACTTTCTCTACGATCTGGCTCCAGAAGTTTTGCCCCAGGTAATGTTTCCGTTGGGAGAGCTACCCAAAACTGAGACGCGCCGAATTGCTGCCGAGTACGGTCTGCACACGGCCGACAAGCCCGAAAGTCAGGATCTCTGCTTGGTGGAAGCTAACGGCTCCATGAAGGCATTCTTGGACAAGTACATCGCACCGCAGCAAGGCGAGATTGTGGATCAATCTGGGCGGGTGCTGGGGCAGCACGAGGGAGTGCATCACTACACGATCGGACAGCGTAAAGGGCTGGGCGTGGCCCACAGTGAGCCGCTCTACGTGGTGGGATTGGACACGGGCAGGAATCGCGTGATTGTCGGCGATCGTTCAGCAACCCTGGCAACGGAATGTACCGTGCAGCGAGTAAATTGGCTGTCTATCCCATCGCCCACTGCGCCAATTGCCGCGGAAGTTCAAATTCGCTATCGCTCAGCGGCAGTTCCAGCCACGATCGTCCCTCTGGATCATTCCCAGGTTCGCATTGTGTTTCAGGAGCCGCAATCCAGTATCACCCCTGGTCAGGCGGCAGTCTGGTATGACGGAGAAGTGCTGCTGGGCGGCGGCGTAATTGCTCGCACGTAATTGGCCGCGGCTGAATCGCGCTCCTGAATTCAAAGCAACGCTCATTTGCTCTAGGCATGGTTCTAACCTAGAATAGGAATCCCATAGGTTGCTGCGACGTGGCTCTCAAACTTTCTGCCGACCAACTTCAGGCAATGCAAGCTCACGCCGATCGCACCTATCCCAACGAGTGCTGTGGGTTACTGCTAGGCCAGGTGCAGGCAGAAGACAAGCTGCTGGTAACGGTGCGATCGGTGGAGAATGTCTGGAATCCTGCTCTGGCTGATTCGGCAGAAGCCACCCTTACCCAGTCTCGGCGCTACAGCATTGCTCCAGAGGCAATGCTAACGGCGATGCGTGAGGCTCGAAGCCACAACTTGGAGGTGATTGGCGTGTACCACTCCCACCCGGACAATCCGGCCGTGCCTTCGGAGTGCGATCGGCAGCAGGCATGGCCGCAATACTCCTACCTGATTGTTTCGGTACCGCAGGGTCGCGCTCAGGAGTGTAGAAGCTGGGTATTGGACGATCGACACCAGTTCCTGTCCGAAGCAATTCGTTTGGTAAGTTAATTAATAGAGTTAGAAAGCTCACTAACTTGCCCACCTCTTCAACTTTTAATTTTTAATCATTCATCCTCAACTGACCCTCAACTTGTCCTCCCCCTGAAACCATGCTCAATCCGAATCTGGAAGAAATCCAGTTAACCAAAGAAGAATACGATCGCTATTCTCGTCACCTAATCCTGCCGGAGGTTGGTTTGGACGGGCAGAAGCGGCTAAAAGCAGCCAGCATCCTCTGCATCGGTACAGGCGGGCTGGGTTCGCCTCTGCTGCTGTATTTGGCAGCGGCGGGAATCGGTCGCATTGGCATTGTGGATTTTGATGTGGTGGATCATTCCAACCTGCAACGTCAGGTAATCCACGGCACATCCTGGGTCGGTAAGCCCAAGATCGAGTCTGCCAAGGATCGGATTCTAGAGATCAACCCCCACTGCCAGGTAGATCTCTACGAGACTCGCCTCAGTTCCGAAAATGCCCTGGAGATTGTGGCATCCTACGATGTTGTGGTGGACGGAACCGACAACTTTCCCACCCGCTACTTGGTCAACGATGCCTGTGTGCTGCTGAACAAGCCCAACGTCTACGGCTCCATTTTCCGCTTCGAGGGGCAGGCGACGGTGTTTAACTACGAAGGTGGGCCCAACTACCGCGATCTGTATCCCGAACCCCCGCCGCCTGGACTGGTTCCCTCTTGTGCGGAGGGCGGTGTGCTGGGTATTCTTCCTGGTGTGATTGGCGTGATTCAGGCCACTGAGGCGGTCAAAATTGTGTTGGGCAAAGGAACCACCCTGAGTGGGCGGCTGCTGCTCTACGATGCCCTGAATATGAAATTCCGGGAACTGAAGCTACGACCCAACCCAGAACGTCCATCGATCAAAAAGCTGATTGATTATGAGGAATTCTGCGGCATTCCCCAGGCAAAGGCGGCCGAGGCAGCAGCCCAGGCTGGGATGCAGGAGATTACTGCTTCAGAGCTAAAGCAAATTCTGGACAATGGCACAGCAGAGCATGTGCTGCTTGATGTTCGCAATCCAGGAGAATACGAGATTGCCCGCATCCCTGGCTCGGTGCTGATTCCGCTTTCCGACATCGAGAACGGTAACGGGGTGGAGCAGGTGAAGGAGTTGCTGAACGGGCACAAGCTAATTGTCCACTGCAAGATGGGAGGTCGATCAGCCAAAGCTCTCGGCATTCTTAAGGAACGCGCTGGGATCAACGGCATCAACGTCACGGGTGGCATCACTGCCTGGAGCCGCGAAGTGGATGCTTCTGTGCCAGAGTATTGAGGCAGAAAAGCCAGTCCTTCCTGGCTTTCCTCCTGCTTCTTCCCGCGTAGTGCTTTTTGAGTCTGCCTTTCATAGGCTAGGTTGTGTTGACACTCTGGCTGAAGCGCTCAAATTCCCTAGAATCTAGACTTCGCAGCCAGGACTTTGCAGGCATCTTTTGACTCGAATTTTGACTCGGAATCGATCGTAACTCTAGCTGCTAGACTACTAGGGATCTGTGTCGACGGCTTAAACAGTCCATGCCTCTGAACAACTTGTTGACGGCGGGTGGAATTGTCATGATTCCACTGCTAGGATTTTCCATCCTGGCAGTGGCGCTGATCCTGGAGCGAATTTTATTCTGGGGGAAGATCCTGCGTCGTCAGGACGCGATCGTGCGGGAAGTCCTCCTTCTCTACAAGCGGAATCCTCCTCTGGCGCTTCAGAAGCTGGAACGCAACCTGGACTTGCCGATCGTGCGAATCTTCCTGGCTGCCCTGGAACTTGACCGGCCCACACCAGAAGAATTTCGTTTGGCCCTGGAAAGCGCTGCTCAAGCCGAAATTCCCCTGCTGAAGCGCTTCAGCACCGTATTTGAAACCATTATTAGCCTTGCGCCTCTGCTAGGACTGCTAGGAACGGTACTAGGGTTGATCACCTCCTTCGCGGCGCTGCGAATTGGCGAAGTGGGGGGCAGCAACACAGTCGGCGTAAGTGCGGGCATCAGTGAAGCCCTGATTACAACAGCGGCGGGTTTACTGGTGGCGATCGTCACTTTGCTGTTCGCTAACTCGTTTCGGGGGCTGTACCTGCGGCAAATCGCCTTGATTCAGGAATACGGTGGACAGATCGAGTTACTCTACCGTCGCCAACACAATCGTGATGAAGTGCCCTATGCGTCTACCTGAAGAACCGGATATTGCACCTCAGATTAACATCGTGCCGATGATCGATGTGATCTTTGCTATCTTGACTTTTTTCATCATTTCCACGCTGTTTCTAACCCAGTCCCAGGGTCTGCCGGTCAACTTGCCTAAGGCAGCTACTGGAGTCAGACAGTCTGTCAGCCAAGTCAACGTCACGATCGACCCGAATGGTCAAATCACGCTCAATCGGAAGCCAACCCAACTCAACGAGTTGAATACTCAAGTTCGTGGACTGGTAGGTTCCAATCCTCAAGCGCTAGTGGTGATCAACGCTGATGGGGGAGTGAGCCACAGCCGAGTAGTGGCAGTAATGGATCAACTCCGCCAGGTTCCCGGAGTCAGGTTAGCGATCGGGACACAGCCCTAGCTTTGGTCAGAAGCGGGCTGGGTGGGAGTCACTCTATCCCACCCAGCCCTGTCTTACTGGGGGCGACGTGACCCTACCACGTTGGCTGATGGCGGATCAGATTGAGAAACTCCTCACGGGTTTTATGATCATCCTGAAACACGCCTACCATCGCGCTGGTGACTGTCCAAGAACCTGGCTTCTGCACCCCCCGCATGACCATGCACATATGGCTGGCCTCCATCACCACCGCCACGCCCCTCGGCTCCAGGATGACCTGCACCGCCTCAGCGATTTGACGGGTCAAACGCTCCTGTACCTGTAGCCGCCGTGAATACATTTCCACAATCCGCGCCAGTTTACTCAATCCCACCACCTTCTGGTTGGGAATGTAGGCAACATGAACTTTGCCCATAAACGGCAGCATATGGTGTTCACACAAGCTGAAGGCGTTGATGTCGCGCACTAGCACCATTTCGTTGTGCCCTTCGTCAAAGATTGCACCGTTCACCAATTCTTCCAGAGATTGCTGATAGCCACTGGTGAGGAACCGCATGGCTTCAGCAACCCGCTTAGGGGTTTTCAAAAGTCCTTCCCGCTCCGGGTCTTCACCCACTCCCAAGATCAAAGTTCTGACAGCATCTTTCATGTCGTCCTGAATCTCTTCCGGCGGACTTTGCAGATTGGGTTCTTGACCGTTGAGGGTGTTACGATCGGGGCGAGTCTCAAGGACTTTGGCAACATTTACAGAAGCGCTGTTAGAACCGTTTGCAGGAGCGGTAGTCATAGTTTCAGTGGTTAATGAAGTAACAGAAAGGTAAAGTCGTGAACCAGGGAACTCAAACGCGGAGATAGCGGGAGACAGGACAGTTGGAACCTTTAGAATGCTCCTCCATTCGGCATCAGCGTCAGTTCTTCCACGACCGCTTGGGCAGGTAATTGGGTAGCGAAGAGAATAGTCTGAGCAACTGTTTCGGGAGTGAGCATTTGGGTGCGATCGAAATCTGCCTGAACCGTTTCAGTATCCCAAATTTCTGTATTGACTGATCCGGGAGAAAGGGTGACGACCCGGATTCCGTGGGCCCGTTCCTCCACTGCCAGCGCCTTCGACAGCGCTACTAACCCAAACTTACTGACGCAGTAAGCTCCCCAGTTAGGAAAGACCTGATGCCCAGCGATCGAGGCAACGTTGACAATGGTTCCCCGTTGACGCTGGCGCATTCCCGGCAGGATTGCCTGAGCACACTGAAACACACTGGTCAGGTTAAGGTCAATAACGCGCTGCCAGTCTTGCAGAGGCGTATCCAACAG
>DATNQR010000340.1:0-2067 GCA_036703905.1 Thermosynechococcaceae cyanobacterium | reverse complement strand
TTCGCTGGTCTGTATAAAGCCAAGAGAAAGCCTGTTATTCCTATGTAGGTTGTTCCTGACTAAGAATGAAGCGCAAAGGTGGAGTCTCAGCTCCCCTTTTCCATCTTTGACAGCCCTGCTCTGACAGTTCCAGTCCGATCGAGGCTTACACCCTTATCTAGCGGCGGACTAACAGTAGCAGCTAATATCTTCGCCGCACACATCTGCCAGATAGCACATGGCCCGGAAGCGCAGTCCAACGAACTGGTCATAGAACGGATTGAGCTTGCAGAGGGGCGGAATGTAGAGAACAGTTCGCCCAAACATTTTGAAGGTGCGCTCGAAGGGACATTGGGAGGGGATCGATCGACAAATCATATGGGCAGTCTCGCGATCGGCTACCTCCAAGTTGTCCAGCCATTGACGGATGAACTGAAATGGGATGAAGCGAGGTTTGGGCTGGTTGCGCGAACCAACCGGGTCGATCGTCACTTCCTTAGAAATCCAGACAAACTGGCTGGAATCGGAGTGGTTAAGCTCTGAATCGTGGGGCGTATCGTAGGAGCTTCTCATGCTTGGTTTCCTCGACAAACGTGAGGTCTTTGAAGTCTCTACTCTCCTATACACAAGCAATCTGGAGAATTCGGAAGAGAGTAGAGATTAGTGGACAGGAGGCGATCTGGTAAATTGCTTGATGAACTAGCGGAGCGTTGCAGGGTTCAGTCACCTCGACCAAACTAGATAGTGCCCTCGAAATGAAGAAACTTTAATGGTGAAACTACTGAATTCTCGCAAGTGGCGATAATCACTTCTGAGGATTTCATCGACTCACCCAACTTTCTTCCACTTCTAGACAGAGAAGGGAATCGTCCTGTGGCCTAAGTTCGAGGCTTTTCAGACCCAGCTTCGGCTGGCATAATTACTCCCTCTCCATACTAGTCTGTGATCTTCTGTAACGTTTGTGGAAATTCCTGAAATTGCCGTTGCAGAATGAACCCATACTTCTGACTCAGTTCTCCAGGTTTGCTGCCGCTCATGCGAATTTCCGCTCCTTCTGCTGAAACTGAAACCCGCGCCCGCATTCTCAAGTCGGCACTGCGGCTGTTTGCTAAGAGCGGCTACGAGGGCACAACCACCCGCGATCTGGCAGAGGCAGCAGGCGTGGCAGAAGGAACACTATTTCGCTACTTCTCCAACAAGAAGGCAATTTTGGTGGAGGTCGCCACTCAGGGTTGGATTGAGATTCTCACGGACTTACTGACCGAGTTGAGTGAGATGGGCAGCTATAAGGCAGTGGCTCAGGTGATGCGGCGACGAATGCTGCATCTGCACAAAAACGCCGATATGCTGCGGGTGTGCTTTGTGGAGGCGCAGTTCCATCCAGATTTGCGCGATCGCATCCAGGCCGAAGTAATCGACAAAATGACCGACGTAGCCGAAGTTTTCTTTCAAACTGCCATGGATCAAGGAGTTTATCGCCCGATGAACCCAAAAACCGTGGCGCGGGTGTTTTTAGGAATGTTTGCCGTGGCAGGGTTTAGCCAAAGCACAATTATGGAACCAGGAGCCGCCGCTGCCGAGATGCAGGAAATGGCGGAGGGATTAGCAGAGATTTTTCTGAACGGTGTGCTGGTGAAAGAATAGCTGCCGTTTTCAATTGAGTAAGCCAACAAGTGAGCCAACGAGCAAGCTAACCAGGTAAGCCACAATCACAGAAGCGGTTTGCGAGACTAGCTGGACGCAGGACGAGGAGTTAAAGCTAGGGTTAAAGTGGGAACGAGCAGAAGGGATAGCAGAGCGGCTACGGCCTTTGGGGATCACTCTCGACCGGGTGTAATTTTACTCTGGAAGCGGTAGGGTGGAGAAAATTGCCTTGTGACTCTGATGCCCACCATCGCCCCTACATCTGTCCTTGCAGATATTTTGAGATCTCGTCGCCAGCGCTTGGCTGAGGCGATCGAGTTTCCCGTTGTTCTTTGGGCAGGGCAGAGCAGTTCCCGCAACTTTCCAGCCAACACCTATCCCTTCCGCGCCAGCAGCCATTTCCTTTACTTTGCAGGAATTCCTCTAGAGGGTGCAGCAATTCGG
>DATNQR010000339.1:0-3908 GCA_036703905.1 Thermosynechococcaceae cyanobacterium | reverse complement strand
TCCATTCCGTGAGCAAGGGATCAAAGCCCAGCCAGGGATTGAGTTTTAGGACTCAAGTACTGGGGCGGAACGTGATCCACTAGCCAAACCCCATCGTCCGAGCAAAAGAACTAAACCCAAAAGCAAATGAGCTTTGGATGCGATTGCTCTGATGCGTTCACTCTGGTGCGATCGCGTTAACGAGCGTACCTCCTTTCTTGCAAAAACTTCTCTAGATCTGCAAAGTACTGTTCGCGATCGTCTTCCTGGTAAACCGCCCGGACTCGCTGCCAACCATCTTCAGACTGCCCCAGCAAATACTTGTCCGCTAGGTAGGCCGCCAGAACTCCTTTGACTTCCCCGCCCCGCGATCGAATTCTCTCATAAGCCTTCCAATAGCGGTAGGCATCACTGTAAACCAGCTTCGGGAAACGGCGGGTGACATCCATCAGCTTCCCTTGCCGATATTGCCAAATGCTGAGGGGAAAACCAGAGCCAGCAAAACTAGCAAAGGCATAGGCGAAACTGGCATCAGCACTTTTGAATTCGGAAATTCCGTCACCATCCAAATCTTGCAGTTGGTAGCCAATGTCCCGCCAGTTCTTTTCAAGGAAGCTATAGGTTTTCTGTTGGGGTTGATATCGATAAATCATTGAAGAAGTGCAGCAGTGAGCGCCCCCAGAGAACAAATCAACAATCACTTCCGGTTCTCGATCGCCATCCAAATCCCGCACTTGCAGCGCCTTTCTTTCATAATCAGCCAGACGGAAGCCATCGCTCTCAGGGATTGGCTGATTCAGAACCGTTTGCCCTGCCCGCAGAATCTTGAGCCGAAAGTTTTTCGAGCCATATTCCTGACGCTCGAAAGATAGTTCCGCCTTCACGTTTCCAGCCTGGTCTGTTCTGGTTTCTGCGATCGCTGCCTGGGCCGTCAGCAAGATGACCGCGCCCAACAGCGACCCCACCCAATGCTTTGTGATGTTTCTCATGACCGCTTTACTGATTTACTGACCTTTCAGAGTTTGATAACAAGATTGAGTCTTTATGACTTGCGTTCACTGAGCTACTCACTCAGCCACTCACTGAGCCTGCTAAGTCAGCAGTAACTCCCTTCTCTTCTTCTGTAGAAGTCACTGCTCAATAACAGCAGAACTTCGCGTGATTCCAGAAGGTGAAGCGGTGGGCTGGGTGCGATCGGGTTAGACTGTTAGCTAGAGTTGTGATTTTCCCTACACCCATTTCTCTTAACACTGCCTTGTCTCCCTTCTTGTTTCCCTCCCTGAGTCAGGTGAAAGAGATTATTGCCAGTTGGTGGTCGGAGTTCACCCTCCAGACCAAACTGATGGCTGTAGCGACGCTGGTGGTTTCACTAATTATGAGTGGACTGACCTTCTGGGCGGTCAACACAATTCAGGAAGATGCTCGGCTAAATGACACGCGCTTTGGGCGAGACTTGGGCTTGCTGCTGGCAGCCAACGTCACTCCTTTGATTGGCGCAGACGATCGCACTGAACTGGCGCGGTTCTCCCATCGTTTCTACAGCAGCACCTCCAGCGTCCGCTACATGATCTATGCCGATGAGCAGGGCAATATTTTCTTCGGCATTCCCTTTTCCGAGTCCGAGGTGCAGAACTCCCTCACCATTCGCCGCCGCATCCAGCTTCCCGAAAACTACGCCGACCATAGCGATGAACCTCTGGTGCGGCAGCACCTCACCCCAGATGGCGAAGTGACGGATGTGTTTGTGCCATTGATCTATGAGGGCGTATATAAAGGAGTGCTGGCGATCGGCACTAATCCCAACCCAACCGTTGTCACCTCCTCACACCTGACGCGGGACGTAACGATCGCCGTTTTCGTCTCCATCTGGGTCATGGTGATTCTGGGCGCGGTGTTCAACGCCCTGACAATCACGCGACCGATCAAAGAACTGCTGGTTGGCGTGAAAAATATTTCCTCTGGCAATTTCAAGCAGCGTGTGGATTTGCCCCTCGGCGGGGAACTGGGAGAACTGATCACCAACTTCAACGAAATGGCCGAGCGCCTGGCCCGCTACGAAGAGCAAAACGTTGAGGAACTCACCGCCGAGAAGGCCAAATTAGAAACGCTGGTGGCAACGATCGCTGATGGGGCTGTGCTGCTGGACACGAGCTTGCAGATTGTGTTGGTCAATCCCACCGCTCGGCGGCTGTTTGGTTGGGAGAACAAGCCTGTGGAAGGCACCAACTTGCTGCACCTGCTCCCGTCCGCAGTGCAGGCGGAAATTACCCGTCCCCTTTACCAAATCGGGCGGGGCGAACTGCGGGAAGGGGCAGAGTTTCGGATTTCGCTGGATGGGCCGATCAACTGCACCGTGCGAATTCTACTGACGACAGTGTTGGATCTGTCTCGTGAAAACGTCCGGGGAGTTGCCCTAACGGTGCAGGACATCACTCGCGAAGCCGAACTGAACGAGGCTAAGAGCCAGTTCATCAGCAACGTCTCCCACGAACTGCGGACACCGTTGTTCAACATCAAATCCTTCATTGAAACCCTGAACGAGTTCGGCGAAGACCTGACTCATGCAGAGCGTTGCGAGTTTCTGGACACGGCCAACCGCGAAACCGATCGCCTGACCCGCTTGGTGAACGATGTGCTGGATCTGTCCAAGCTAGAGTCCTGCAAGCTGTATCACTTTGATGCAGTGGATCTAGCTCAGCCGATCGAGCAAACCTTACGAACCTACCGCCTCACCGCCCGCGACAAAGGGATCGAACTGGTTCAAGACGTTGCGCCTGAGCTACCTGCCGTTCTGGGAAACTATGATCTGCTGCTGCAAGTGCTGGCGAATCTGGTGGGCAATGCCCTCAAGTTCACTCAAACAGGCGGTACGATCGGTATTCGCGCCTATCGGCTGGGGGAAAGCTTGCACGAGCAACACACTTCTCGCTTCCTAAGCTCTCCGATCGACCACCTTGCATTAAACGAAACCGTTGAACGGGTGCGTGTGGAGGTTGCTGATACAGGCATTGGCATTGATGCGGAGGATCAGGAGGCAATTTTCGATCGCTTCTTCCGGGTCGAAAACCGCGTCCATACCCTAGAGGGAACAGGATTGGGTTTGTCGATTGTCCGCAACATTGTTGAAAAACATCACAGTCGGGTGCAGCTAATTAGTGAAGTGGGTAAGGGCACAACCTTCTGGTTCGATCTAGCAGTCTACCAGGATTCAGCCTTGAGTCAGGGTGTACCTGAAGCTCCCGCGATCGCGATCGCTGTTCCCTAGCGTCTCTGCCCTTTGAAATTCTTCCAAATTGAGACATTAACGATCGTTTCTCCTGAATTGAAACCTACTATGAGGAAGGTATTAAGAAAGCGAATGATCAGAGAAAAACTGACACAGCTTCGGCTTTACTGCTTGAAGTTCTTGTCCTCTAGTCATACGGCCGGAGCGACAGAACCTCCAGTCGATCTGCACCTTCAGTCCGCGTTTTTGGGAATCCTGCTCAAATAGGCTACAGTTTTTCTGTTTAGCTTGGCTACTCCAGAGCCAACTCAACTTTTGCAAAGCTAAGTCCTATTCAGACAGGAATCGAGGAAATTCCACCATGCTTGTCTGCCCCCAGTGCCAGTTTGAGAACCCCGACACCAACAAGTTCTGCCAGGAATGCGGTACATCCCTGACACAGAACGTTTGTCCTGAGTGCGCCAGTCTAGTTCCGTTCCACTCGGTGCACTGCCAGGTGTGCGATACAGTGGCAGGTGTGATTTGGTGGGCAATCCGCGTGGAAGATAACACCTCACAGCCCTCTCTGACTCCATCTGGTCTGAATCCATCTGGAGAAGAAGGCGCAGAACTGACTTACCTTGACGCCCAGCAGCGCTATCAAGTTTTGGAAGTGTTGCCGCCGGACAAGCGCGACACCCAGTCCACACATTTCCAGTCCACA
>DATNQR010000338.1:0-5338 GCA_036703905.1 Thermosynechococcaceae cyanobacterium | reverse complement strand
GCGCCAAAAACAGCTAGAGAGTTTTCTGCATAAGCTTGGACTCCTTAACCCTGCTGGAATCCAGTGGACGCTGCTGGATTTGGCTCTCACGCACCCCACCTTCTCCGCCACCGCCAACTACGACCAGCTAGAGTTTGTGGGGGATGCGGTCGTGCGGCTAGTGGCGGCAGAGTTCCTGCTGGAGCAGTACTCCAGTCTGGGTGTAGGCGAATTCACAGCAATTCGATCAATCCTAGTCAGCGATCGCACCCTGGCTCGGTTAGCGGAATCCTACGGGTTCGATCGCTACCTGTTAGTCGCGGAGAGTGCCCGTCGAGACAGTTCCGGTCGAGAATCGCGTCTAGCAGAATCCTTCGAGGCAGTTCTGGGAGCGCTCTACCTCAGCACCCACTCCCTCAAGCACATTCGTCCCTGGCTAGATCCTCAGTTCCGCGCGCTGGTGGCTGAGATTCGTAGCGATCCAGCCCGGCAGAACTACAAGGCAGCTTTGCAGGAGTGGAGCCAGGCCCAATATAAGGCACTGCCAGAGTATCGAGTCCTCCAGTCAGATCAGGAAGGCGACGATCGCTTTCATGCCGAGGTGTGGTTTCAGGACAAGCGCTTGGGGCAGGGGCACGGGCGCTCAATCAAAGCTGCTGAACAAGCCGCCGCTCAGGAAGCTTTTTGGATCATTCGGGGCGAACAAGAGCCAGCAACCCTTGAAGGGGAGTAGCGATTGTTCCGAGAGTGTTCAGTCAGCGTCACAGCCGCTTTTCCAGATATTGACCGATCATCTGCTGTTCACCCGCACGGGAGATAATTGTCTGTCGAGTGCGGTACTGCTGCCCAATCAGCTTTAGCTCTTCCTCAAACGTCGAACCCTTGTATTCGGTGCGAAGGCAGAGGGTGCGATCGGTAGGGAAGTAAAAGTCTGCGGTGACAGGCTGAGTGGTGGCAAACCCACGATCGCGGTAGAGCAGCGATCCCAACGCGCCAAACAGTGTCAGACCTTTAGATTGCTGCCGCCCCGAAACCGAGTCTTCGCTGTCCCAGTCCACCTCAGCTCCACAGGTCAAAGCATCCAGATCGTTCAAGCCGTGCAGTTCTGCCAGGTGCCGCAACTCTGGGCTACCCTGCTCCAGAAAGCGGATGGTAATCAGACTCACAACTTCTTTAGTTTCACCCTGAGGAAGCGTATAGTACCGCCGCTCAGAATGCCAGCGTCCTTCTGACTGTTGGAAAAATTCAGCAATGAGCGAGGTGGTGGTGGGTTGCCGTAGGAAAGTCACAAGCAGTCCTCATGAGTAGCGATGATGTCACGATGGTCAGGAAGTCAAGCTTCGCTGATGCAATTGTTGCTTTTCTTAATATACCAGGCAAATGACCGTAGCCAAGGGGCCGAACTGCGAAATCTACCGAAAGATAAATTCGATTTAACATTCAGACCCAGGAACTTTGCTTCTGGCATTGTGCGATCGAACTTACGGGCAGATTGTAGCGATTTACGCAGCAGGTACGCAGTAGATAGAATTTCTGACAGTTAAATCACTAAGTGCTGTAGGAATGTTAAATAGCATAAGTGTACTAAGATTGATATGACCAAGCTTAGTGAATGGTTCTTTTTAGAATGAGTTTTCGACATCAATTTGAAAGCTTCAGTGTTTATGAAAGTTCATGAAAAGTTGATAAAGAACGAGCAGAAAATGAATAAAAAAGCTTTAGTCGAAAGAAGCACCGCTCTTTATTAATAGCTCAGCACTAATAGCTCAGCAGTGCTATGTACCGAATATTGTTGATTGAAGATAATGAGATTAGTCGCTTATTGATGACTGAGTATTTGCAGTATTGTGGCTGGGAAATTTTGAGCCTGAGGGACGGCAAAGCTTTTCAAGCCACAATGCAGCAGTTCCAGCCTCACCTAATTGTTCTCGATCTGAAGCTGCCTTTTGTTGATGGGTTCACATTGCTGGCGCAGGTACAGCAGACTCCAGAATGGCTGAGCATTCCGATCGTAGTGGTGTCTGCCTTTGCGTTTCAAGCCGATCAGCAGCGCGCTATGAGTTTGGGCGCACGCCGGTATCTTGTGAAGCCGGTGAAACCACTTCTGTTGAGCCAAGTAATCTCTGAGGAACTGTCGCTTGTGTAACCTACAACTCAGTTAGCTAACCCACAACTCAGTTAGCCAAATTAGCTCAGGTCATCCTGTCTGAAGTGACTATTTCTTCTAGCAGGTTACTGAGCGATCGTACCCGCTCAGCAGCGTCAGCAACTTGAGTTTGGAGTTGCTCAACTAGGAGCGTTGTGACTTGTAAACAATCTAGAGCCTCGGCGATCGCCTCGCGGGTTTGGCTAGCCAGTTCATCAGGGAGCATACGACTACTGAGATATAAGTGAATCAATTACTACCAGTATGAACAACTTAAGGGCGGGTATACTCACCTCTACCAATGCTTCAAGCTTCTAGCGCTTCGTTTAAAATAACAGTAAAGTTCGTTTGTTCTAGTGGCTTAAACCCGTGACATCCGCTAAAACTCTACCCCTCATCAAAGACCCCGAACGCCTGGAAGTTCGCCTCAAAGAGATTCCAGCCGAGCCAGGGGTCTACTATATGCGCGATGCCACTGACCAAATCCTCTACATTGGTAAGTCGAAAAAGCTGCGATCGCGCCTTCGTTCGTACTTCCAGGGCACAGACACGCGCCCCCGAATTGCCTTAATGATGAACCTCGTGATGGAGGTTGAGGTAATCGTTACGGACACCGAGGCTGAGGCCCTGGCCCTAGAGGCCAACTTGATCCGGCAGCACCAGCCACATTTTAATGTGCTGCTGAAGGACGATAAGAAATATCCCTACCTCTGCGTCACCTGGTCAGAGGCTTACCCGCGCATCTTCATTACCCGCAAGCGCCGCGCCAGCAGTGCCAAAGACCGCTATTACGGGCCCTACGTGGACACACGATCGCTCCGAGGCACACTCAGCCTAGTTAAGCGGCTTTTTCCCTTACGGCAGCGCCCCCAATCTCTGTTCAAAGACCGACCTTGCCTGAACTATGACATTGGGCGCTGTCCTGGCGTTTGTCAGGCGCTAATTAGCTCTGAAGAATACCGCAAGACGGTACAGAAAGTGGTGATGGTGTTCCAGGGGCGAACCCAAGAGCTGGAGGATTTGCTGACAAGCCAGATGGAGCAGGCGGCCGAAGCGCTGAATTTTGAGCAGGCGGCTCGGGTGCGGGATCAATTGCTGGGTCTGAAAACCCTGGGAGCTGATCAGAAAGTATCGCTGTCGGATGACACCGTATCGCGGGACGCAATCGCCCTAGCTGCGGATGATCACCATGCCTGTGTGCAGTTGTTTCAGATCCGGGCGGGGCGGCTAGTGGGTCGTTTGGGCTATGTGGCAGATGCCCAGTCGGGGGAGCCAGGGGCAATTCTGCAACGGGTGCTGGAGGAGCATTTTCAGACGGTCGATCCGGTGGAAATTCCTGCCGAGATTCTAGTGCAGCACGAATTACCGGAAGCCGAGATGCTGGCGGAGTTCTTGACCCAGAGGAAGGGGCGGAAGGTGACGATCGTCGCGCCCCAACGCCAAACCAAGGCCGAACTAATCGAAATGGTAGAGCGTAACGCAGGCTATGAGTTAGCCCGGACGCAGAGGTTTAACGATCGCAACGCCCAGGCAACGCTGGATCTGGCAGACATTCTGGACTTGCCCGACCTGCCCCGTCGCATTGAGGGCTACGACATCTCCCACATTCAGGGTTCTGATGCCGTGGCTTCCCAGGTGGTATTTGTTGATGGCATTCCTGCCAAGCAGCACTATCGCCATTACAAAATCAAAAACCCTACGGTGATGTCTGGGCACTCGGATGACTTTGCCAGTATGGCTGAGGTGATTCGACGGCGGTTCCGCAAATATGCGATCGCTAAATCGAAGGGGGACGCGCTGCGGGATGAAGAGGATTCTGTTCTGGCTCCCAGTCAGCTATCGGATTTTCCTGATGTGGTGATGATTGATGGCGGCAAGGGTCAGCTTTCGGCTGTGGTGGCGGTGCTGCGGGAATTGAATCTGCTGGAGGACGTGAAGGTGGTGAGCCTGGCTAAGCAGCGGGAGGAGATTTTCCTGCCGGGCGAGTCGCTACCATTGCCCACTGATGCTGAGCAAGCGGGAGTGCAGCTACTTCGCCGCCTGCGGGATGAGGCCCACCGTTTTGCTGTCAGCTTCCACCGCCAGCAACGATCGACCCGGATGCGGCGGTCGCGTTTGGATGAGATCCCCGGTCTGGGACACCAGCGCCAGAAGGAACTCCTGGCGGCCTTCCGGTCGATCGACTACATCCGCGAAGCATCCCCTGCTCAGATTGCCACCGTTCCTGGCATTGGGCCTCGTTTGGCTCAGCAGATCTACGACTACTTCCATCCCAGTTCTGAAGTTAGCTTGGCCGAGTGAAGAAACGCCGCTAGCGTTGAGCTTGAACTTTCTGAAAGCAAAAGGCGCTCTGAGGGATGAAGTCTACTTTCAGAGTGGTTTCTTAGGATTTGGGCTAACCTATGATTCCTATGGCGCTGCCAGAAAGCAAGGCGGATGCCGCTATTGAGCCGTCATACCGGAGCAGTTAAGACTATGGAAGCCACTTTGTTCGATCGCACTTTCCGAGACAGTGAGGGCAAGATTGTTCTCGCTCAAATGCCCAATTTGCCAGTTTTGGTTTGGTTGGTCACGACGTTACTTCAATTTGTTGTCCCAAGCGGCAGACTCCATACAGGACTAGAAGCGATCGCCTTTGGCAGCTTGTTCACCTGGGCCTGGCTGGAACTCTTCCAAGGCGTGAACTACTTCCGCCGATCCCTGGGTCTAATTGTGCTGGTGGGCACGATCGTTCTTAAAGTTCAGATGAGTTGAGCAGGGACTGAGCTAGGACTGAGTAAAACCAAGCTGAACATACCTTTTCTGGATTGATGGGGTACGACATATATTGAGTAACAAGGGGCTTAGGCCCCTTGCCGTACTCCACCGCAGCAAGAACCCTCATGGGAATTAAGTTAAGCAAGGACTGAGCTGAATAGGAGCGCGATAGACACAATGATCAACGAGTTCTCCTCGGATGAAGACGCTCACTTTCAAGCAGCAGTCCAGCAGAACCTTCAGGAAGTGGCGACCCAGCTAGGAAAGAGTCTGGATATTGATTCGGCCGCGCAGATCTATCAGGAAGCGTATGACTTGCTGGGTCATATTTCCTATGCACCCATTACTCTAGCCCGTGTCGCGGGGACGCTGTTGGTCTATCAAGCTCAGGAGGCAGAGGCGGAAGAGTTGAAGTGGTTCAAGTTGCAGGTTAGGCAGTGCCCCGACGATGAAGAA
>DATNQR010000337.1:0-2128 GCA_036703905.1 Thermosynechococcaceae cyanobacterium | reverse complement strand
GTTCGACACCCAAGCGATTCGGTTGCAGGTGGCTCGCAAGCGCAACTCGACTCGCCCGGACTCACCCGCTTTAACCTATGTCAAACAAGCCTTGCGGCATCCGATTGAAACTGTCTTCAGCCAGATCACCCGACATTTTCCCAAATCCATTCATGCCGTGACAATGGATGGCTTCCTCCCGAAAGTCTCCACCTTCATCTTTGTCCGTACCCTCGAAGCAGCCTTCATTGGCTAAGCTTGCCATCTCAATCTCAATCCCAACCTTCTCCGACGGCTCTGGGGGCTGACCGGTCATTTTGGGCTGGAAAGGTCTGCCGGGTTGCCGCTGTCTGAACTAACTAGCAACTTGGGTTAATAGTGGATGCCAATTTGATGTTGAAGGAGTGCCACCTGTAGGCTGGATTCCAAACTTGAGGAAAGTTAGAAGTTAACCAGTAGCTAGAGTAGCCTTGCAGCACTCCCGCCAACACTGACAGCACAAACGTTAGCAACAATTGGATAGCAATCCAGTGCGCTTGGACTCCGGCTCTTGCTCTGGTGAAGTTTGCCCCGGTCAAGGTCGCTCTAGTGAAGTTCGTCCCTCGGATGTCTGCCTCACTAAAGTCTGCTTCCGAAAGATCCTGCCCTCTAAACGACTGCCCCCGCAGATCAACGCGGCGAAAGTCTCGTGCTCCATTGGCATAGCGGTTCAGGACTTCGCTGGCTTTCATGCAGACAAATAACCCATCAGAAAAGAATTGTTGCCTCCAGTCTGCCCCAATCCAGGTGCTGATGCCCACCGACGGTTCTCCATCTCCACAGCATGATCGATCAATCAACCTTCAATCGATCAATTTTCATAAGGGACGATCGTCTTCAAAGCGGCAAAGAATAGCCCAAAGCCTGCTTCACTTTAGTCAAAGTTTGATGCGCGATCGCCCCTGCTTTTTCGCGTCCGTCTCGCAGCACTGATTCCAGGTAGCTCTTGTCATTGGTAATCTCGTGGTACTTGTCCTGGATTGGCTTCAGGTGAGCGATCGTCGTTTCGGTCAGCAACGGTTTGAACTGGCCCCAGCCCATATCCGCGCACTCAGCGGCGACTTCTTCTTTCGTCTTGCCGGACATTAGCAAATACAGCGTCAGGAGGTTGTTGCACTCTGGACGATCGGAGTCGCCAAAGACCAGCCCGCGTACCGGATCAGTTTTGCACTTCTTGATCTTGGTTGTGATGGTTTCTGGCGAGTCCAGCAGATTGATCCGGCTGAGGTCAGAAGGGTCAGATTTCGACATCTTGCGCGTGCCATCGGTCAGGCTCATCACCCGTGCGCCATCAGCTCGAATCAGGGCTTGCGGAGTTTTCAGAACAGGACGATCGGGCTGACCGAACTGATGATTCAGGCGATCGACAATATCTCGCGTTAGCTCAATGTGCTGCTTCTGATCTTCGCCCACAGGCACTTTGTCGGCATCGTAAAGCAGAATATCCGCCGCCATCAGCACAGGGTAATCCAGCAGCCCCACACCGACATTTTGACCCTGCTTCACAGCTTTTTCCTTGAACTGGATCATGTCTTGCAGCCAGTTGAGCGGCGTGATGCAGTTGAGTAGCCACGCCAGCTCGCTGTGAGCGGAAATGTGGGACTGAACGAAAATGGTGGAGTGGCTCAAGTCAATGCCGCAGGCCAGATAGAGGGCGGCGATCGCGTAGGTGTCTGCCGCCAAAGTGACCGGATTGTGAGGCACCGTAATGGCGTGCAAATCCACGACGCAGAAGAAATTTTCGTATTCTGCCTGTCCTTCTACCCAATTGCGAATCGCGCCCAAGTAATTACCCAGGTGCAGGTTTCCGGTGGGCTGAACGCCCGAAAGAATGCGCTGTTTCGCCATGCTGTCTAAAGGTAGAAGTGTCTGAGGCAGGGTGGAAGTACGATCGAGACAACGAAAAGTGAGAGATACAAGCTAGGACACTAATCTGACTTCGCCCTCTCAATTCTCTTGCCCAATTGCGTGATCCATTATGACTCAATCTCTGACTCAGAATCAGCTTGACCAGTTGCGGGAATGCTTTGCTCTGGCAGAAAACCCAAGCCAGCACAGCGCTGCAAAAACTGCTTTTGCTCAGTTGCGCCAGGAAATTTCTGACGATTCT
>DATNQR010000336.1:0-3900 GCA_036703905.1 Thermosynechococcaceae cyanobacterium | reverse complement strand
AACTGTAGGAGTAGTAGGCTTGCTGCTGGCGGCCGGGGCCCTCTGGGTGTTCTACAAAATCGCTGGGGAAGTTTTAGCAAAGGAAACTCAGGCGATCGACATTCAGGTACTCCTCACAATTCAGCAATGGCATCGTCCCTGGTTAGATCAGGTGATGATTTGGCTAACCGCCTTGGGGCAACCCTCAGTTTTGCTGGTGTCCAGCTTGGTATTAGTGGTTTTGTTGTTGCGACGCAAGAAAGCTCCAGAAGCAGTGGCACTGGTGATCGTTGCTCTGGGTGGTTTGGGACTCAATCTGCTTCTGAAAAAGCTGTTTGCTCGTGACCATCCGGCTCTATGGGAAAGAACTGTTCACGTGGATTTCTACAGCTTCCCCAGTGGCCACGCCATGATGTCGATGATCCTCTATGGCGCGATCGGCTATCTCCTGGCAACCCAGTTTCCTCAGTGGCGCGGTTGGATTGCCGTAGTGATTGTGGGCCTAGTAGGCGCGATCGGCTTCACTCGGTTGTATCTGGGGGTTCACTGGCTAACTGATGTGGCGGCAGGCTATGCAGCAGGATTGGTCTGGCTGCTGGTGGTACGTGTAGGGTTGGAGGTTTGGAAGCAGCGCCGACAGGCAGCGGTCAACTCTTCCAAAGAACTACCCAAAAGCTAAACCTTTCGAAAATCTTTCCAGGATCCGAGTGAGCACAGAATTGATGGTCACGCTTCAACGCCCAGCCAGATCTCCGGCACTGGAATGCCAGAGATCTTGATCCTCTTTAGCTAATCCTCAACTCGCACTGCGAAAGTGAGTGTGTCTGCGTCTGCTAGAGTCACTTTCAAGGTATGGGACTGCTGGGATCGGGTCGGTAACTCCACACTCAAAATGCCTGCATCAGAGCGATCAACAGACGCTTGCTGCTCTGAGTTCCGCAGCTTCAGACTACCTCCACTGGGTAGAGAAGCTCGGATCTGGAGTTTGTTGGAGTCCCACTGGACTTGCAGCTTCAGGGTTCCCTGCTCGGTTAACCACTGGCGATCGCTCCCACGCTGCCCTGGAGTTACTACGAAAGTCAGCGCTTCCAGTAGTTCTCGCGCTGCCATCAAAGCCAGCAGCATTTGCTGGGCCGGGGCAGCCGTCTCGTAGCTGGCAGGGAAATTTGGATCAGTCGTGGGCAGGGTAGTGCTCGATCGAGCCGGCGACACTACCACCAGCCCAGCCAATTGGTTTAGAACTGTGGACTGCTCAGGAAACAGAGCCTCAACCGATCGCACCAACTTTGTACCTTCTCGTAGAGAGGCGTTGACGGTTTCTTGGCACTGTTGAAACAGTTGCGCTAGGACTGTCTCTGGGAGCGGAATCGGCAGCTTGAGGGCTTTGAGTTGCGGCCACAGTCCCACCGGGAGCTTTTGAGGAGGTACGGTGGGCGATCCCAACCCTGAATTCAAAAGTTCAACTGGATCGGTTTCGTAGTCGAGAACCTCTGTTTCCCACGGAAATAGGGGCGGCTTGCGCTGAATTTCGCTTTGTAGACGACGCTTCAGCAAAGCGTGGTAACGATCTTGCACAGCAGGAACTCCAAAATCAACAAAAGAAAGGTTCTGGGGTGGCCCAGAGTCAGTCTGACGGGGAGGAGCCGAGAGAGGGAGCGCATCGATCGCGGTTGCACCAGTTCCAGGGGGATCGATCGCTGTCTCAAGCTCTGGTCTGCTGGCTTTCAGGTCTGCAAGAGAGATCTCTGGCAGCAGAACTTGTATTAGCTCAAGCAGAATTCTCTGGAGAGCCTCCGAGTCATGGTTCATGGTATAGACCCCTCTTCATCAGTAGATGCACTTGCTCCGGATATCCCTGCATTGCGAATTTCCCAGGCAGTTTCTAACAACTTAAACCACTGCTTCTGCACTTGAGTCACGCTGCTCCCAAAAGTTTGGGCGATCGTGCTGTCTTCCGTTTGGGCCTGTTTCAGGGCCAAAAGCTGCTGCTGCTGCGGCTCCAACTGGCTCTGAAACTGCTGCCACTGCTGAGGAGGCAGACCCAAGTTGCGCTCTAGGTCTGCTCCTAGCCACTGATGCACCAGTTCCCAGCGATGGGACAGCGCAAAGCGGATCAGGTGGTACTTGAAGCGTTGCTGTAAATAATCTCGTTGGCGGGGAGTTAGGTTCAGAATCGCTTCGATCTCGTTGGCGGAGAGGTCTTGTAGCCGCAGGGCAAAGTAGTCAGCGCAGTCGCTCTGCTTGCGCTCCTCCAAGTAGGCCATCAACTCAGCTACCACAGTTTCTCGGAGGCTGTCCTCGCCTTCTGGCTCCTGGGCTACCATCTGTTCCCGTACCTGCTGCATCGAGGCAGTTTCCCCAGCAGAACCTTCGCTGATCATCCCTTCGGCGGCTAGCTCCATATCCACCAAGGCATCCCCTGGCTGCTGCTGAGAGAAAGTTTGGGCCCGCAGGATGATGAGTTGCTGGCTGCGATGCCCTGGTAAAGGAATGCGGCGTTTGCCGTAGCGCTCGGTGAAGGCCATGTACTCCGCCAGTTCCAGCAGCGATCGGGGCTGGTAGCTCCGGGGCAACTGAGTTTCTCGCCGAAAAGCGTTCAAGCTCTCAATGTAGAACCCTTGCAGAAAGTCCTCTATCAGCGTTAGGCGTGCCTGGTAGCTGGCCTGAGCCTGGGGTGTGGTGATGTAGCGATAGACCACGGCGCTGAGGGTGCTGTGTAAATCAACCCGGCCTCGCCGCGAACCTAGCTGGTAGTAGTGCAAACATTGCTGAAGGCGATGCTTGGCTAGGGTAATGGCCCAGGAGTCCAACTCGCCAGAGTGCTGAATTCGCTTGCTCTCCGTGCAGATACGATCGACCTCGGCGGCAATGCGATCAGCCACGTCCTGGCAGTGCTGCTCGGAGGCAGTGGTTGAATTTCTGAATGCGTCCAGCAGAAACTGAATTGCCTTCACGCTTGAGCAGATGTCTCCCACAATGCCTACGCCTGGTTAGCCCGTAATGAAACTCAAATGAGTCAGTTCATCAATTGTGCCCGGAATGCTCTTGAAGTAAACAGTTGAAGCGAACTGTTTACTTCAACTATTTACTTTTTGAAGCAAATAGGATTTCAGGCTCAAAATAGAGAGGTTGACCGCTTAATACTCTCACGGACGAATGTAATGGATCTCGATGCTCAGATTCAAGGACTCATTGCCGATGCTCCCCAGGATGGCTCAACCCCTGCCTTAGTCGAAGCGATCGCACCTGTTCTTAAGCTCCTAGCAGGGCGATTACGCCACTTGCAGTACTACATCGTCCAAACCCTGGATCAAGACTGGGCGATCACCACGCTGGAGAACCGCGAGCAATCCACCCTCACCAAAAACGTAGTTTATGCTTTTCCGGGCCTGAAGGATGCGACTCAGGGCCCGTACCCTGTGCAAGACCCTCAAATGATCTCGCTGCCCGTTCCCAGCGCTCATATTCTGTTTCAGATGCTGGTGGTGGAGGCGATCGACAGCATTGTTTTCTTTGAAGTTCCTGGCAATGCGGAAGTAGGCATTGAGATCGGCCGGGAAGAGCTAAACCAGCTAATTCAATCCCATCTGAGCAACCTGCAACCATCGATCGAGTCTCAGGTTCCCCCGAACATTGCCTGATGCCTAGACTGGCCTCAATATCGCCTTTATTTACCCATGCAGGCTAACTTCCCTTTCAATCTGTCTGTTGCTCGATCGCTTTGTAAAGTAATGTGACGATATTGACGGCAAGACGGTAAAAAGGCTTGACAGCCCGAAATCCAACCGATAATCTGTCATACATACCCGGGTACAAGAACTGAGAGTCCCATGCAAGAGAAGCAGAAGGTTACGTTATATCTTCCACCAGAGCTGCACCGCCAACTCAAGATTAGAGCGGCAGTTGATTCCGAGACCATGA
>DATNQR010000335.1:0-3301 GCA_036703905.1 Thermosynechococcaceae cyanobacterium | reverse complement strand
GATCGCCCGGCGAATGATTGTGTCTGAACCAATGCCTAGAGCAACTTGTGTCTCACCGCAATCAAGCCCCGATCGCCGTTCTGCAAAGGGTTGGTAGTAATCTGCGCCCATAATCAGCGCATCCTCGATCGTGCTGTTTGCTTCAACGCGCGATCGAATTCCCAGGACTGAATGGGTGATGGAGCAGTTTTTGAGAATGCACCCTTCGCCAATCATCGACTCCTGAATGTGGCAGTCGAGCAGTTTGCTGGGGGGCAGAAAGCGCTGACGGGTGTAGATGGGAGCTTTTTCGTCGTAGAAGCTGAAGGGAGGGAAAGGTTGTTCAGTTAGGGCCAGATTCGCTTCGTAGAAAGCCTCGATCGTCCCAATATCCTCCCAGTAGTCCTTGAACAGGTACGCCTGAACGTTGTGATCCTTTGAGGCGGCGGGGATGATCTCTTTGCCGAAGTCGGTTTGGTGAGGCGACTCTTTCAGGAGCTTGATCAGCACTTCTCTCTTGAAGACGTAGATGCCCATGGAGGCAATGTAGGGCGATCGGGCAGCCTCAGCAGCGTCCAGTCCCAGAACAGTGGTGTCGACCTGCATGGCGTTGAGGGCATCTCCCTTCGGCTTTTCGCTGAAGTCGATCACCCGTCCCGTCTCATCGATCTTCATCAATCCAAAATCTGAAGCGCGACGGTGATCCATCGGCACAACGGAAATAGTGATATCGGCGTTTGTTTCGCGGTGACGACGGACGAAATCGCTGTAGTCCATGCGATAGAGGTGATCCCCTGACAGGATCAGGTACTCATCCACGTCCCATTCTTCCAGCAGCCACCCGTATTGGCGCACGGCATCAGCAGTTCCCTGAAACCAGTTCGGATTTTCTGGGGTTTGCTGGGCAGCCAGCACTTCCACAAATCCGTCGGTGAACCCAGTGAAGTTGTAGGCGCGAGACAAATGACGGTTCAGCGAAGCAGAGTTAAACTGCGTCAGAACGTAGATTTTGTAGATCTCTGAGTTGATGCAGTTGCTCACCGGGATGTCGATCAGGCGATATTTGCCTGCGATCGGCACGGCTGGCTTAGCCCGTAGCTTGGTCAGGGGATACAGACGAGTTCCTGCGCCGCCCCCCAAAATAATTCCTAATACTCGCTTCACGCAAACCTCCCTTGGCTCCCACCTACCCGCCTGTACCCACCTAATAGTGTGGAACTGAGGGGGACGGTTGGCAATAGCTAGAGGAAAGATTAAGGGGCGGTGAAGCTTAGGGAAAAACTGGCTAAATGACTGCGTTCAGGCGTGGGACGATCGGCTAAAGAGCGGCAGAGCCTTTACTAGCGTTGGGAAATACTTCCAGCGAGAACATTCCCATTAAGGCCTTGTAGTAAGGCTCACAGAACTTTGCCTGCTCAGGCGGCAGACAGCGCCGGACTTCTTGGCGCAGAATGCCGACCATTTGTCTGACCAGTTCCCAACTCACATTCAGGCGCGGATAGATCAAAACGCAGAGTGGAAACAGCTCTGATTCCAGAGCGACAAGATTGCCCTCTAACAGGCATACCCACATGTACACCTGAAACATTTCCACATCTCGAATGCTGGAAGTGCGGACGTTAGCATCGCTCAAGAAACCTGTGTGGCAGCAGTAGCGGGGATAGAGCTGAATGACTCGATCGACAATCCGAGTGGCCACCTCGTCTACCACTGCCATCAATCGCCGCACCGCCTGCAAAGCTAATGAAGTTTTAGGATGTCGCGCTGCTGCTCGGTAAGCGCGTTGCAGAGGCATATACAAATGGTCGTCCAGCACCTTAACATAGCTGCCAAAGTTCTCCTGTTCTTTAGCGGGCAGTAGCTCCATCAACTGTGTTCCGGTGTAGTGGTACTGCATGGCAACAAAGCCGATCGCGCGAGGGTCAAGGGCAGTGACTTGGCGGCGGGTTTCTCCCAAAATGGGACTAACCTGTTTAACAAGAGTGTGAGGTGAAGCTTGAGCAGCATAAGCTTCGAGGGCCCACTTATAGACTTGATGAATTCCTCCCGAAATCTGCCAGGGATCGATCAAGTTAGTATCAATACCGTGCAGCAAGATTTCTTGAGCTAGTAAACTCTCCGTCTTAGTCCAAGACTTGGCGCTAACTGACCGCAAAGAAGACAAAAGATTTTGCGCCATGCCGTCACGACGACGCTCCAGAAAGCGATGTTCAACAACATTCTCCGAAGTTGAGGATCCTATCTGTTGTAAGTACTTCTGAGCGAACGTGATGGACAAATCTGCGCCATTAGCTGGAGGGTTGCTGCTGGCAGAGTTAGGGGTCGCCATGGGTACATCCTAATTTAGGTAGATTTATTGCAGTTGTTATAGTGCTGAAGCAGGTCAACTTCAAGCTGACGAGCGATCGAGCCACCGCCCTAATTACTTCTATTTTCTAGGTGTAACTTAACCCAAGCCTCTTACCCATCGTATATGCACTGAATCTATCTAAAACTATGCAAAGTTTTGTGAGCATTGATTACTTTGCGACTAAAGAAGGTCTGCTTTTTCTGTTTAGTAAAAGCTTGGATATATCATCTTTTTCAAAGTTTCCTACATTCCAACAAATACTTTATAAATACTTCTGTGAAGCAGGAAAGGAAAACTGCCTTTCCCTCACTCTCATTTCAGCAGCCGACGATGGTGGACAGCAAGTTTCTCAGTTCCAGCCAAGTTAGTTTCGGCTGAGTTTGACACGTTGTCTTTTGACTTAGCCGATCGCTCGATTGAACAATGAACGTAGATCCTTTAGAACTGGAATAGGATATGCGTTTAAGAGAAACAGTTTTGACGGTTCTTGTAGCCGGGGCGATCGTGATTCTGACCTTTGTTTCCCCTGCTCTGGCAGACGACGACCTGATTGCGACAGGGGCGAAGGTGTTCAACGCCAACTGTGCAGCTTGTCACATGGGTGGCGGCAACGTTGTGGCAGCCAACAAGAACCTGAAGATAGAAACCCTGAAGCAGTACAGCATGGATTCAGAAGCCGCTATCATCACTCAGGTGTTGAACGGTAAAAACGCTATGCCTTCCTTCAAAGCGCGACTGAGCGAAAATCAGATCAAAGCAGTCGCAAACTTCGTCTTGGCTCAGTCTGAAAAGGGGTGGAAGAGGTAGCCTGTTTGCTTGGCAAGCCTCTACTAAAATCATGCTAGATCTGTTGCTGGTTTTCACACTGGGATTTTTAGGCAGTTTTGGTCACTGCGCGGGGATGTGCGGGCCATTGACTGCTGCCTTTGCCCTGTCTCAGTCAAGGCAACCTCGATCGGAACCTCCTCGATC
>DATNQR010000334.1:0-8974 GCA_036703905.1 Thermosynechococcaceae cyanobacterium | reverse complement strand
GGTCAAATCAATTGCGTCCACCGCCATGATTATGATCAACCTGCCGCTTGCCTTGGTGGGTGGTGTGATTGCAGTGGCACTGACAGGAGGCATTTTGTCGATCGCTTCCCTTGTAGGTTTTGTCACCCTATTTGGAGTCGCTACCCGCAATGGATTGCTGCTGGTAGACAACTACAACACTAAATTTGCCGCCGGTATGCCGCTCAAAGATCTGCTGATTCAAGGGTCGATGGAGCGGCTCAACGCCATTCTCATGACAGCGTTCACCTCAGCATTAGGATTAGCGCCCCTGGTGATTGCGGGTGGCCCTGGAAAAGAGTTGCTGCAACCTTTATCGATCGTCGTTCTGGGTGGATTATTTACATCTACAGCCCTGACGCTGCTGATCTTACCCGCGCTCTATGCCAGGTTCGGCAAGTACCTATTTCCTAAACGGTCAATCGTTGAGAATGGCAAAGTCTTTACTCACGTATCAGGTGTTTAGATCCCCGACTTCTGATTAAAGTTCTGTTTAAAGCCAGCCCAGTCATAGAAGTCGGGAATCTTTACGCAAGTTGTGACCGTTCGAGTTAACAGTTTTGTTCATTTACTTAAGAGGAAAATCATGCAATTGAAATTTGGTGTTATGGCTCTTTCGGCAATCGGGCTGCTATTCTTAGGCGCTTGCAGCAATGGCAATCAGACAACTAATTCAGCCAGTAGTCCTGCTGCTTCTGCCCCTGCGGGAACTCAACCTTCTAGCGTTGCTTCCCCTGCTGCTAAAGCAAAGTCTGGTGAAAAGCATGGTGGACAAGGAGGACAGGTCATTGAGTCGGGACTCTATCACCTGGAATTGGTCACGGCAAAGGAATCAACTGGAACACACATCGACTTCTTCTTACAAAAAGGCGACAACCATGAAGCAATTCCTAACGCAAAGGTTACAGCCCAAGTGCAATTACCCGATGGCAGCCAGAAGTCGTTACCGATGACGTATGACGCAGGCGATAAGCACTACACGGCAATCTTGCCTAGCGCGACCGCAGGAGAGTATAAAGTTGCCATTCTGTCAGACATCAACGGCGAGAAAGTTAACGGACGGTTCAGCTTTAAGCAGTAGTATCGAGTTGCGTTGCCATTCTGTCAGACATCAATGGCGAGAAAGTCAACGGACGTTTCCCATTTGCTATCGCTAAGGTCAGTAGCGCAAGGTTTTCGATTCCTGCTCTCATCCTGGCGATCGAGTATAGTCTGCTACTTCTTAAACGTCCTCTAAGTCGCTTATCCCTCCGCGCTCATTGCCTTCAGCAGGGCTTGCTGACGGACGTTTTCGTAGACCGTTTTCAGGTAATCGCTCACCGCTTGCGCTGTCGCTTGGGTTTCAGTTGGATCGCTGGGGTTCGGTTTTAGGGGCAGCGGCCCCAGCACATCCAGCACGGTTTCGTTGCCTTGGGGCGGCAGGATGACGGAGAGGGCAGGTTCTAGCTGTTCGGTGTAGCTCCAGAATTGATCCAGGGCGATCGGTGTGGCACGGGTCCCATCTGGCTCCTCCAGCGTTGCCTCTGGGGATGCGTCTGGGGAGCTGTCCTGGCTGCGAATCTGGCGCAGGGCGGCAATGATCTGTTCTTGAGTTCGTCCACGCAGTTGGAACAGGATGAACGGATCTTCGCTGAAGCGATCGCCCAGCAGGTAATACACCGCGCCGATATGCTTGCAGGGGTTAGCAGGGTCAGGGCAGGTGCAGCGACTGTGAATATCGAACTTGGTGAAGGGAAACAAGCTCAGGCCATTAGCAGTGAACACTTGCTCAATTTCCTGGGGCATTTCGCCTGCCAGCAGCTTGGCCGAGAAAATCGCCCGTTCCGCCATTGACTCCACCACATAGCCCCACTGCTCCTCGCCAAATGGGTCAAGAGATAGGGTGACTTTGTAAGGCTCGGGGGCAGTGCCTTGAACTTTGGCAATCACCCTTGCGCCCTTAAAATCAATGTCGAGGACGTTGCCTTCCCGTGCATATACCCGTGCCCGTGCCAACCGCCGCGCGAAACCAAAGGACTCCAGCACATCGATCCAGCGCTGGGCCCACCATTCTCGACTGGCTTGAGCTTCCATGATCGTTGTCCCCGTTTCAAGAGATTGAGGGAATCTAGACCTTCGTTACCAACAGTAGAACTTTTCAGACATTTTCTATAGCCACAGCCTCATAAGTTAGGACGGGGTACAGGGGTTCCACTCCTGACTGAGGGCAAGCCCCTACATCCTTGTGCCTCACTAGATTTGGAAACGCTATATACCGACACGTCTAGACTGGATAGAACTCTCGGTTTGCCGATCGACCGGGATCAAACCCTTCATTCCGCACTCGACGACGCAGATCTCCCGCATCGGAAGAAGCCCGCACTGCATCATCGGGACTAATTTTGCCCAACAGCACTAGATCGCACAGCGCCTGGTTCATCACCTGCATTCCCAGATTGGTGTCCACCTCCATGAGTTGAAAGGCTTCGGTTTCTTCACCCTTCAGCAGATAGTCCTGCATGGCGGGGGAGTTGATCAAAATCTCGTGTACCGCAGTGCGACGACCGTCAGTAGTGGAAACTAACTGTTGGGCCACTACCGACAGCAGCGACTCGGTGATCTGAATTCGCATGGCGGGCTGCTCTTCCGGGGTGTAGATGTTGAGCAGGCGGTTAATTGCGCCGATCGCGCTGCGGGTGTGGAGTGTGCCCAAAACCAAGTGACCAGTTTGCGCGGCTTTGAGGGCGGTATCCACCGTAGCTCGATCGCGCATTTCCCCAATCAGGATCACGTCTGGGTCTTCCCGCAGCACTGCCCGCAACGCCTGGTTAAATTCGTGGGTGTGCAGTCCCACTTCACGCTGACTGATCAGGGACTTGTAGGAAGTGTGGACGTACTCGATCGGATCTTCGATCGTCACGACGTGCTTTGCCATCGTTTCGTTCAGGTGACGCACCATAGCCGCCAGAGTAGTCGATTTCCCTGATCCAGTGGGCCCCGTAATCAGAATCAAGCCCTGAGCTTCTTCCATCATGCCTTTGAGAACGGGGGGCAATCCCAAAAGATCGATCGATGGAACCTCCAGGGAGATCAATCGCAGCACGATCGCGCCGCCAGATAAAGCTTCAAAGCAGTTGACCCGACAGCGCAGAAAGCCCGGATAGAAAATTGCCGTATCCAGTTCTTTGTCTCGCTCAAAGGTCTGGCGTTGCTGCGGAGTCAGAATCTCAGTCAAATACTGCTGAAACAGTTCTGGCGTAACCTTCTGCTGGTCTCGCGGCTGCAACATCTGCCCCCGAATGCGGAACCGGGGCAACTCTCCGACGCGAATATGAATATCTGAGGCTTGTCGAGCATGGGCATCCCGCACCATTTGCTCGATTGATCCGTGAAAGCCAGCTTTGGGTGGAGGGGGGAGAACCGCAGGCAGAGGTCGGGGCGCAGCAGCAGCTTTAGCAGAATTTTCAGGAGAAAGAGGCATGGCACGGGGGCAAATAGAGTGGTTACACTAACGAAAAGGCGTTGCACACGGTCGCTGTTTCCAGGGGTCTTGGGGCATTTGATCATTCTAGCGAGTCGTTTCAGAGCCGTTCGATTTCTTTAGGAATTACTGTTAAGAATGATTCGATCGAAGCTGAACCAGAGAATCGCTGACTGGCTAGAAAGCCGCGGAGTCACACCGTCCTACAGTGGGTGGCTGCTGGGCAGTTTGGCGATTTTCTTCTTCATTGCTGCCACAAACACGATGTCGGGGTGGCTGTATGTGCTCAGCAGCATTGGTGTAGCGCTGCTAGGTGTAGCGGCTTTGCTGCCCGATCGAGTGCTACGAGGAATCCGGGTGCAGCGCAGCCCGATCGCCCCGGTTAGTGCAGGAGAACCTGTAACGATTGAAGTGCAGCTAGAAAACACTACAACTCGACCCAAAGCGCTGGTTCAGGTGCGAGATCTGCTGCCCGTTGGGCTGGGAGAACCTGCGACAACGGCGATCGAATCCTTTGCCCCCCGAACTCAGCATTCCTGGATTTATCGCCAACCGACCCAGCGCCGCGGCATCTATCGCTGGCAGACGCTGCACTTGAGAACGGCGGCTCCGTTGGGATTGTTCTGGTGTCGTCGATCGCGCCCTGCCGCAGCTAGGGCGATCGTGTATCCCACGGTTTTGCCCCTTGCCCGTTGCCCGCTGATTGATCAGATGGGGCGAGATGCCAGTTTGCAGTTCAATAGCGATCGCCGCTCTCAGTCTGCCACCGAGGGCATCACGCGATCGCTGCGACCCTACCGATGGGGCGACCCAACTCGGCTGGTTCACTGGCGCACCAGTGCCCGCTATGGCGAACTGCGGGTGCGGGAACTGGAACTGCTGACTGGAGGACAGGAGCTTGTGATCTGCCTGGACACAGGCGCAGAGTGGCGATCGTCTCGCACGGCGATCGAGCCACCCGAAGCCTTCGAGCAAGCTGTTGTTGCTGCTGCCTCGCTCTATTTCTATGCCCACAGCCGCAGCCTCAACGCTCACCTCTGGACAGCCGAGACTGGCGAAGTCCACGGCAACGCGGCAGTTCTGGAAACTTTGGCGGCAGTTCAGATGGGCCAATCCAGTGTAGGGGAGTTGCCTATCGCCGCGATCGTCTGGCTCACCCCAAATCCCGCTAGCCTCAATGCACTGCCTCCCGGTAGCCGATGGCTGCTCTGGTCAAATGCAGCGACCGATCTTGAACCAGCACAATTTTCTCTGGAGCCGCGATCGCCTTTTGGACTCGTGATCTACTCGGCTCAGTCTTTGACAACACAACTTCAAGCTGAGTTGAAGACGCTGTAGTCTCAGACTCCCAAGCCCTCTGCATTCTCAATCCCTAGTTTTCAATTTCTCTATGCTTCCTCCCGAATTCTGGCAAGGTGTCGAACAATTTAACCAACGCCAGTTCTATGCTTGCCACGACACCCTAGAGGCAATCTGGATCGAGGCAGGCGAGCCGGACAAGAAGTTCTATCAGGGAGTTTTGCAAGTGGCGGTGGGGCTGTATCACCTGGGCAACGACAACTGGCGCGGCGCGGTGATTTTACTAGGCGAGGGGAGTAACCGTTTGCAGGGCTACACTCCAGACTATGAGGGTGTTGACGTGGAAGATTTCCTGGAGCAGACGATCGCTCTACTCCGGCTCCTTCAGGAAACAGGAGCAGAACAGGTGGAAACTCTGAAGCAACAGTTGGGCTATACCCAAGCGATCGATCACCCCATTACTCCAATTCCGCCTGGAACGATCGCGCTGCCGATCCTCCGCACAGCTTCAGCGTCGTCCTAAGCAAGCTGTCTACCGCTATAGAACCCCATCTGTTCAGAATTCAGGCGGGAATTTGAATGATGAACTTTGCTCCTTTTCCGAGTTCAGACTGGCACTCCAGTTTGCCGTGATGCTTTTCCACAATGATTTGGTAGCTGATGGACAGGCCTAACCCGGTTCCTTTGCCGATCGCCTTTGTAGTGAAGAACGGATCGAACAAGCGCGATCGCACCTCCTCAGTCATCCCGGCTCCATTGTCAGCGATGGTGATTTGAACCCACTGCTCAACCACCTCGGTACAGATCTCAATCTGGCTGGGGTTTTGCTTGATTTCGTCGGGCGATCGCGTTTCGTTGTGGCTCTCCATTGCGTCCAGCGCGTTGGCCAGGATATTCATCAGCACTTGGTTTAGCTGACTGGGAAAACAATGCACCAGGGGTAAGGTTCCGTAGTGCTTGATCACGGTTACAGCAGGCTGAGCGCCTCTGGATTTCAGCCGACTTTGCAAAATCATCAGCGTACTGTCGATGCCTTCGTGAATGTCCACGCCCTTCGCTTCGGACTCGTCCAGGCGGGAGAAGTTTCGCAGCGATCGGACGATCTCCCGAATCCGATCGGTTCCCACCGACATTGATTTAACCAAATGGGTTAGATCTTCCGTTAGAAACTCCAGATCCATCGCCTCAATTTCCTCGGCGATCACAGGCGGTGGCTGGGGAATATGGCTTTGATACAGGTCAACCAGCCGCAGCAGATCTTGAATGTAGTTTGTCGCGTGAACCAGATTGCCGTGGATGAAACCGATCGGATTGTTGATCTCATGAGCCACTCCCGCCACTAGCTGTCCCAAACTCGACATTTTCTCGGTTTGGATCAGTTGCGTTTGGGTTTCCTGGAGTTCGTGCAGCGTCTGCTCTAGCTGCTGAGTTTTCTGCCGCGACTGCGCCTCCGATGCCGACAAAGCTGCCTCAGCCTGAATGCGATCGGTGATGTCAGTAGAGATACCGCAGAGGGTTTCCATCTCTCCTCCAGCACTTCGCAGTGGGAACTTGGCTGAGATGTAGGTGCGGAGTTGGTTTGCCTCCATCACGGTTTCTTCAAACTGAATCGGCTGCCCAGTGTCTAGGACGCGACGATCGTTCTCCGCTAGAGCCGCAGCGATCTCTGGTGGGTAGAGATCCTGGTCGGTTTTGCCCAACACTTCGGACTGGCTAAGCCCAAACAAACTTTCAAACTGACGGTTCACTAGCTGGTAGCGTCCTTGCCGATCTTTGACGTAGATGACGGCAGGGGAGTTGTCCAGGATTGCCTGAAGCTGCTCCTGACTGGCTTGGAGCGCCTGGGCAGCACTGCGGCTTTCGGCGTAGAGTTCGGCTTGGTTAATGGCGATCGCCAGTTGATCCGTCACGCCTCGCAGCAGCTCAACTTCTCCTGTACTCCAGGGTTGTGCCCGTTGGTTGCGCCCACAGATCACAACACCAATCTCGCCCGGCCGCGTCAGAATGGGCACACCCAGGAAGGACTTATAGCCCAATGTTTGCAGCAGTTGGCGCAGCAGAGGCTCCTCCAGGGCTGCGACTTCATCGATCTGCAACACCTCTAGGTCAAGCACTCGTTTCGCCAGGGGGCCCACTAGGGCAGCAGAGTATTCCCCCAGAGAGCTTGCAAGCTGAAGCAGTTTGGCCTCTTTGACCACATTCCAGACAGGCATTTCCGCGCGAGGCACATACCAAGCAAAGACGCAGCGATCAACCTGCATCACCTCACGAATTTCTGCCACCGCCGTCTCCAGAATAGTGTCTAGATCCAGGGAAGTGCGAATTTGAGCAGTAATGTGGCTCTTGAGTAAATCCCGGCGCTCGGCTTCCCGCAGTTGGCCAGTTGACTGCCGCAGTTCCGCCTGGGTTCGTTGGCGGCTCGATCGCATCAGCGCCATCGACCCACTGACAATTCCAATCAGCACAATCAAACCGCCATTCAAAGGCATCAGCCAATCTAGAAGCTGGTTGGTTCGTCGATCGAGCACCTCGATCGGCACATAGGAAACAATCTTCCAGGCATCAGCGCTGTTATTGGCGCTGTTGTTCTTGACCTCCGACGCTGCCTGCTCCAGTTTGGGGTAAACCGTGGTAAACGTGAATAGCCCTTGCGACGTGTGGAACTGACCCGATCGTTGCAAAGAGATCTGCTGCCACGCCTCTGGAAACTGCTGCCCAAACTTACGATCCCGGCGCTCTGGTATCAAAAAGCCCCACTCCTCCTCCGGGTTGGGACTCAGCAGCCAGTAGCCTTCCGAGTTAAGCATCATCACCCTCCCTGTCTCGGCAAAGGCAGACCGCAATTTCTGGCGCAGCCGTTCTGCCCGATAGCGTACCTGCAAGATTGCCTTCAACTCGCCCTGGCGATCGTACAGGGGAGCCTGGAGCCGAATGACAGCCTCGAACGGCCGCTTTAGCTGGTTTCCTTCGCGCTCAAGCTCCAGAGGCGAAATGAGAATATCCCCTGCCTCCGAGGTAGTGCCCGCCTCAAACGGAGTTTTCTGAGCGGTTTGCAGGGCGGACTCAGGGACGATCGCATACTTTGCCCCGTCTAACTTCACCTGCACCAGACCTTGCCCTGTGGGAGTGAGCAGCCGAACAGCGCTGTAGGTGGCCTTGAGGCGGGCAAAGTCCAGCAATCCAGTGCCTAGTGCTGCTTTGTCGAACTCTTTGCCAGCCACCAGGTCTTTAATTTCTCTGTAGCTACTCAGAACCCTCAGATCTGAAACGATCGGCTCTAGCTCCTGGATCACCGTGGCGTTCTGTAGCTCAATTTTGTGAACCTCACGGTTGGCGATCGTCGTCTGGCTGGTGTTCTGCTCGCTCCGGTAAAGCTCGGCCGAAACCGCTACCACCAGCGCCGAAAGCGGCAAAAACACCCAGAAGAATTGCCGCACCACCCGACCCAGTTGCAGCGGCTGCCGGCCTTGCCGCAGCACCTTGAGCCGCCGCCACTCTGCGCCTGGTCGCTTGAATCGATCGACGGTTAAATCGTTTGGTCTGAGGTTTTTCTTGAACATTACAGCCCAGGAACGTTAATGCGGTGCTGCCCCAGCAGGAACACTGAATCAGCCTCATGTCTACTTCAACAGTTCATGGTTGAACAAGGAAACAAGCAAATAGACTCACTTGGACTGACCAAGTGCCCCGGCAGGGAGCGATCGCCGTTGAGTAACACATTATCCGAAATCCTACGGAAGAAAAGTAGGAAATTTGGACAATCGATATTTACTAGGTATCTACTAGGTTGTGTTGACCTTCTGGGTTGAAGTAGGGGTGCAGGGAGCACTCCCTCTGTTAAGGACTTCGCCCTCAAACTCTCTTATCACCTTCATCTCGATTTGGAAGTCAACAGAGCCTAGAGCGTCAAGGAAGTGAAGAATTGAGGAGTTGAGGATGCTTCAGAGTGATATGGGCATAGCCTCATAGCTTAGAACCGACATTCCGCAGGTAGACAAAGAATAGCAAAAGAGCTAAGGATAAGGTGCTTAGTGGTGCAGAGAAGTCTTGAAAGAGTTGCTATAACTCGAGTCTCAAATAAGACAAAAGTCGCTTGAGGGGGTGTTCCATGAGACGCTTAAGTTCCCCAACTCACAGCGAAGCTCATGGCAACACCCCCCTTGTATCGTCCACTGCAAGACCAACTGCGTCAATGGG
>DATNQR010000333.1:0-5080 GCA_036703905.1 Thermosynechococcaceae cyanobacterium | reverse complement strand
GGCGTGTGTGATTTCTTGATCAGCCACTCCCCAGAGCTGTTAGCGATCGAAGCCCCGGCAGTAGTGATTGTGGAAGCCAAAAAAGCAGACCTGACGCTTGGGATTGGGCAGTGCATTGCTGAGATGGTGGCGGCGGCTCGGTTCAATGAACAGAGACAGCAGGCAATCCCGTCTGTCTATGGAGTCGTTACAAGCGGCAACCAGTGGCAATTTCTTAAGCTAACTGAGCGAACCGTCACGATCGACCTGAATATCTATCCTTTACCGCCCGTGGAGCAAATTTTAGGATTTTTGGTCTGGCTGATTCAGGACGGCTGACTGATTAATCGCGCTAGTAAGCACCCTTGCCGCCGAGGACAATTTTGCAGGTTTCCAGCAGGATTTCCAGATCCAGATTCAGCGACCAGTGATCAATGTAGTAAAGATCTAAGCGGGCGGCATCGTTAAAGGCTTCGATCGTCGATCGACCCGAAACCTGCCACAGTCCGGTGATTCCCGGCAGCACTTGGTGGCGCGTGTGATGCCACGGGTCAAAGCGCTCCACATCCCGCAACGGCAGCGGCCGTGGCCCCACCAGGCTCATCTGTCCCAGCAGCACATTCCACAGTTGAGGCAGTTCGTCCAGGCTGGTGCGGCGGAGGAAGCGCCCGATCGTCGTCACCCGTGGGTCATGCTTGAGCTTGAACAGGACGCGATCGCCTGAGTGCAGCTCCAGACTAGGTTGGAGATCGGCGGCATTAACAACCATCGTGCGAAATTTCCACATCTGGAACACGCGCCCGTGGAGTCCTATCCGTTCCTGGCGAAAGAAGACAGGGCCCGGAGCAGTGAGTTTGATGGCGATCGCCACTGCCGCAAACAACGGCGACAGCACCAGCAAGCCCCCGAATGCCACCAAAAAATCACCCCCCCGCTTGAGGCGATAGTCCCAACTGCCCAGCCCTGCTGCCTCCATCCGCAGCGTTGGTAAGCCCGCGACAATTTCTGGAATGCCGCGATGGTGCAGCATCTCCAGGCTGGACGGAATCAGGCGCAAGGTGATTCCAGCCCGCCGCAGTTGCCAGTAGAGTCCCGATGCCAGTTCGGTTGGGGGCAAGCTCTCGGCTAGCACTTCCTGGGCCCCCGATGCCAGGATGGACTGAAATGTGGCCGCGGTGCTGCTGGTAGCGGCCAGGGCCGCACCAACGATTTGGTAGCTCGATCGCTGCTTCAGCACCGCTCCCAGCACGGGAAGACGATCGGCAGGAGCCAAGAGAAACACCCTGGTTTGGGCCTGCTCAAACCGCCTCAGTGCCAAACTCAGCACCAAGCGCAACCCAATCACGCTGCCCACGCTGCCCAGCCAACCTGCAAGAAATAGCGATCGCGGCGGAGCCAGCTTCGGGTCATACAGATAGATCAGCGCTAGGGAACCCAGGTAGACCAGGCTGATCAGGTGTCCCGATCGCACGTAGTTTTGGCGACTAGAAGCATACAGGCCATTGCGGGCAAACAGGATCAGCACCGCCAGCGCCAGCAGCCAGAACAGTCCGGGCAAACCCAGCCAATTGCCCCAGGCTAACTGCGGCGGCAAGGGCAGATAGAACTGGTTTAGGCGGGCGGCAGTTCCCCCCGCGATCGCCAAGGCAGCCGTGTCAGCCAGCACCAGCACCAGCGATCGCTGTCCCGCCCAGCCGATCGGTGCGTCGATTTTGCGGGGGGCGCGGATGTCGGCTGGCTGGTCAGTGCGAGTTGAACCCATATTCAGTGCGAGTTGAACCTACAGGAGCTAAGTAAAGATTCCTTCAGCTTGCCGCAAATTGTCCCGAAACCAATCATCGTCGCGGGGAGCCTGGTAAAAAACCGATCGCTCTCTGCTTCGACCCACTACTTTCGACCCAATACTTCGGCGCAACCCAATACTTCGGCGCAACCCAATACTTCGGCACAATAGAGGTAGCTCTGAGAAAGGGTAGCTTTGAGAAGAATAGCCTTGAGGAATTGCGATGAACGCTGGACTAATGCCCACTGCAACACCGATCCCCATTCATGCAGCCGATCGCTTTGCCCTCACCTTTGCCCCGTTGTCCCTGGAGGAAGTGTATGACCAGGCGGGCGATCCGGCGAACGGGGCGATCGTGGTCATGAGCGGTATGGTGCGAAACCAGACGGACGGTAAGCCCGTGGTGGCGCTGGAGTATCAAGCCTACGACCCGATGGCGCTGCGGGTGTTTCAGCAGATTGCCAACCAGATTCGGCACACCTGGAGCGACGTGACCCATGTGGTGATTCACCATCGCACGGGCAAGCTGGCGATCGGGGAGATCAGCGTTCTGGTGGCAGTTGGCTGTCCCCATCGGCGGGAAGCATTTGAGGCGTGTCAGTTGGCGATCGATACTCTGAAGCACAACGCGCCGATCTGGAAGAAGGAACACTGGGCCGATGGCTCCTCCAGTTGGGTCAGCATTGGCGCGTGTGAGCAGTCACCGGAGGGCTGCTGAGCTAAGGCGATCGCAAAAATCAAATTTTGTGGTAGATCCTGCTCTAGGTTCGTTGACCCCGCTGAAAAGAAGTACGAAGCTTAGAAAGCCTAACTTCCTTGCTGCCAGTACTTGTAAGCTGCATTTGCCAACGTCACAACCCCCGTGACGATCGCCGCCTCGTTCACCTCAAACTGTGGATGATGAAGCGGGTAGTTGTGCTTGTCCTGGAACCCAACTCCCAGGCGGAACATACTGCCGGGGGCGTGTTGCAGATACAGGGCGAAGTCTTCGGCTCCCAGAGACGGTTCTGGAATGATGTGGACTCCCTGACTGCCCCAGGCCTCCGTTGCCGCCAATTCCAATAGCTGCGTCAGCCCCAGATCGTTCTACACCGAGGGAACGCCGTGACGATAGTTGATCTCGTACTTCGCGCCGTAGGTTTGGCAAACGCTGGAGACAATCTTTTCAATCCAGGCGGGCAGATTGG
Source organism: Thermosynechococcaceae cyanobacterium (assembly GCA_036703905.1). Lineage (GTDB taxonomy): Bacteria > Cyanobacteriota > Cyanobacteriia > Leptolyngbyales > Leptolyngbyaceae > DATNQR01. Next base: position 2,131 of record DATNQR010000333.1, on the reverse strand, counting down.
CACTGGTTTCGGGATGGAGCGATCGCGTTGTGCCTAGTAGCTGCACCCGATCCGCGATCACGTTGGGAGCGCGGCCGCCGTTGATTTGTCCGATCGTCAGCACTACGGGACGTAGGGGGTTTTGAGTCCGGCTGATGGCTTGCTGCAAGCTCGTCACCACTTGAGAAGCGATCCAGATAGCGTCGATCGCTTCATGAGGCCGTGCCCCGTGCCCCGATTCCCCCTGAATTGTGATCTCCAAGTCATCGGCGGCCGCTGTCAGTGCTCCGTACCGAATGCCGACCACCCCGGCAGGCAATGAGGGGAAGACGTGAACCGAGAGGATGGAAGTCACCTGCTCCATTGCGCCATCTCGTACCATCCAGCTTGCGCCCTGGGCAATTTCCTCGGCAGGCTGGAACAGAAACCGCACGTTGCCTGGAAGCGACTGCCCTAGCTGCGCCAGCACCATCGCTGTTCCCAGCCCCACAGTGGTATGGACATCGTGACCGCAAGCGTGCATGACTCCGGGAGTGCCAGACTTAAACGCTACGCCCGATCGCTCCTGGATGGGCAAAGCATCCATATCCGTGCGAATGGCTAAGCGACGATCGTCGGTTCCCTGTCCTTGCAGTTCTCCCACCACGCCCACCTTGCCCACGCCCTCGCGCACCTGCAACCCAGAGGAAGACAGCACTCCCGAAACATAGGCCGCAGTCTGGAATTCTTGCCCACTCAGTTCTGGGTGGCTGTGCAAGTGGCGGCGAATCTCAATCAGTCGAGGGGCCAGGTTAGCAGCGATGTCCTTGATCTCAGTCAGCATGAAGGCAGGATAAGGAGGATGTAAACCATGATACGAAGTTTGAAGAAAGTTTGCGTAGAGGAAATTGCGGAGCGGGGCGCAGGATGCTCTGACACTAATGAGCGAAGAGAATTCAGTGAATCAAATTTCTGGTACTTCTGACCCGTCGATCGATCCGATCGAGCTTATTGAAAAATGACCTGCTAAGGACTATACTGAAGCCTCGAATTACAAGGATTACGAAGCGAGGAGGGTTTTATTCCTGAACCACTAACCCTGACTGTCAGCTTGCGGGGCACGCGCGAAGTCAAGGATAATTACCAGCTATTTCGCCTCACGGGTCTCATGGACGCGTTCTCGGAGCCGACTTTTCGCAAGGTGCTGAACAAGCACATTGAGGAAGGCCCCAAAAACATTATTCTTGACCTGTCCAAGATTGATTTTATCGATAGTTCTGGACTAGGCGCACTGGTGCAACTGGTCAAAAAAGCTCAGGCAGAAGAGGGAACGCTACAAATTGTGACCAATCCCCGTGTGACGCAGACGGTGAAGTTGGTGCGCTTGGAGAAGTTCCTATCGCTGCAAACTTCGGTCGATATAGCGATCGAGCAACTCAAGCCTTCATGAGTAAGAATGGCTATGGCTTCCGGCTCCCGCGATCGAACTCAGCATCGGCTATCGCGGTTAGCAGCCGGAGTTCTGCTGTTTCTGGGGCTGCTGCTGGGTCAGGTTGGTTCAATCGCTGCTCCTCTTATTCCTCAGCCTCTCCCTGACGCTATGGCTGCTCCGACTCCCCTATCTGCCACTGAACTCACCGCTAGCCTGGATCAGCTTGCGGGCTGGAGCCTCCAGGAGAATAAGCTGCACCGCCAATTCAAGTTTGACTCCTTTGTGGAAGCGTTTGGGTTTATGTCTAGCGTGGCGCTGGTGGCAGAGTCCATGGATCATCATCCAGAGTGGTTCAATGTCTACAACCGTGTGACGATCGACCTGATCACCCACGATGCAGGCGGCATCACCCAGAAAGATGTGGAGCTTGCCCGCAAAGCCAGCGAGTTGGCCAGCAAGTTTCTGTGAACTTCAAATTTAGCGGCAGATTTAGCGGCAAGCTTGGCAGCAAATTTAGCAGCGAACTGGTGTAGGCGCTCGTCCTCTAGCCCCACGCGAGAGGTGTACGGACTACCAACGGGGATCAGTCTTCAGCAAAGCCTCGATCGCAGGGGCAGCCATAGGCTTCGAGAACAGGTAGCCCTGAGCATACTCGCACTTGAGCGATCGCAGCTGAGCCAGTTGATCTGTGGTTTCCACGCCCTCCGCCACAATATCCATCCCCAGGTTGTGCCCCAACAT
>DATNQR010000332.1:0-3490 GCA_036703905.1 Thermosynechococcaceae cyanobacterium | reverse complement strand
CTGCATATCCGATTATCCGAAAAGAGACTCAATAAACTGAGAACTATTGCGGCTTCTAGAGAGAAAACTATCACTCAACTGATAGAAGATTGGATTGAGCGGCTGCAACCTGAGAAGATTGGGTAACTCCGTGCCTCCGTTGCCCCGCCTATCCATCCCGACACCATAGCGGTACCCCGCTTGGTGTCGGGCTTCCAGCGAAGAAAGCTAAAAAGCCTCCTAGAGTTCCTTTAGCTTTCATTCTTGCGTAACTACAAGCGCCTAATGCAGAACAATGCAGGATAGCAATTTGGTAGTTCAGTCTAGTAAACAGGAGTACAACCAACGAGATCGAATCGTAAATCGGTTGGTAATCTGGCTCATAGCTGGTATAGTCGCCTTGGCTGCATTGTGCCGATCGCCTGAGCCTGCGTGGGCAAAGCCCTTCAAAAGCCAGCGAACCGAGGTACAACTCATCAGCGAAGTCAAAACTATCCAGTCGGGTAAGCCCTTCTGGCTAGGGCTGCAATTCAAGACTCGCCCAGGCTGGCACACCTACTGGCGCAATCCGGGTGACTCCGGTTCTCCCACTCAGGTTAACTGGACACTCCCCAGTGGATTCAAAGCAGGCGATCTGGTGTATCCCTACCCAGAGCAGATGCCGATTGGGCCGTTGATGAATTTCGGTTACAAGAGCGAGAGCCTTCTCCTGACGGAAATTAAACCACCAGCAAATTTGCCCAATCAATCAGTCATGCTGCGGGCCAAAGCATCCTGGCTGGTCTGTGAGGTGGAATGCGTGCCAGAGGAAGCCACCTTTGCACTAACCTTGGCTGTTACCCCGAAGGCTCCTACAGTTGATTCCACCTGGGCAAATGCTTTTGCTAAAACCCGGCAGGCATTGCCTCAGCCGTCTCCCTGGAAAGTTACCTTCCAGCAAGAGCAAAACAATCTGTTGCTTCGGGTGGATGCACCGAAACTTCAAGGAGGACGAATTGAACAAGTTTCATTTTTCCCTTACCAAGATGGTGTTATTAACAACGCATCAGTCCAGACTGTTGGGTTCGATGACAAGGGATTGACCTTGCGGGTTGCCCGAGGTTACCAGACAACGCTGGATAAGGTCGAGGGCGTGCTGGTTTTGCGGGAGAAGCTGGATACTCAAACCAAGACTCAGGCGTTCTCCATTGCAGCGCAGGCGGCAGAGGCTCCAGTGGCAAACTCCCCTGCTAGCACTCCAGCAACCGTTCAATCCTCCCTCTGGCACACCCTGCTGCTGGCGTTGCTTGGGGGCATCTTGCTGAATCTCATGCCGTGCGTGTTCCCGGTGCTGTCGCTCAAGGCGTTGGGAATTGCTCAGAAGGCGCAGCAGAGTCCCCAACAAGCTCGGATGCACGGTGTCGCATTCACAGCAGGAGTGCTAATGAGTTTTGCAGCAGTGGTCGGCGTACTGCTGGTTCTGCGAGGACTGGGACAGCAAATTGGCTGGGGTTTCCAGCTTCAGTCGCCTGCGTTCGTCCTAGTGATGGCTTATGTGCTGTTCGCGGTGGGACTGAACCTGTCTGGGGTCTTCGTGGTCGGAGCCTCGATTATGGGACTCGGACAGGGATTGGCATCCAAGTCGGGCTATGTAGGTGAGTTTTTTACTGGGGTGCTGGCAACGGTAATGGCAACCCCCTGTAGCGCTCCATTCATGGCTACGGCAGTAAGTGTGGCACTAACTCAGCCTGCACCAGTGGCGATCGCAATCTTCCTCACCCTCGGTTTTGGACTAGCGTTACCCTACCTTGTAATTAGCTTCACCCCGGCTGTGCGGCGTTACCTGCCCAAGCCGGGAGCATGGATGGAGACCTTCGAGCAACTGCTGGCATTTCCCATCTACGGAGCAGTGGCATGGCTGCTGTGGGTGCTGACACTCCAGACCGGAACTGATGGTCTGGCAGTGGCACTGGCTGGTCTACTCTTGATTGCCTTTGCAGCATGGCTCTATCAAAAAACTCAAATGACTCGACAGTTGTGGCGGCGAGTGTGCCTGGTAGGTTCGCTCTCGACGATTGTCCTGGCACTTACCCTTACCCCGCTAATAGGAAAGTCTCCTGCCCCAAGTTCTCAGGCAACCAATTCTCAGACAACCAATCCATCTAAGGCTCAAGGTTTGGCATGGCAGCCTTACACACCTGAACGATTGGAGGCACTGCGCCAGTCGGGTCAGCCCGTGTTTGTCAACTTCTCCGCTGCCTGGTGTGTTAGCTGCTTGGTGAACGAACGGGTCGCGCTGAATCAGCCAGAGGTGATTGCTGCCTTCCAACAGAAAAAAGTGGAGCTGGTCAAAGCTGACTGGACAAACCGCGACACTGCTATCACCGAAGCCTTGAGTAAGTTTGGACGAAGTGGCGTACCGCTCTACGTCCTCTATCCCCGTGGGCTAGACCGTGGGGAACCCGTGATTCTGCCACAGGTTCTGGCACCTGCAATCGTGCAAGATGCCTTGAAACAGGTGTCATCTTAGAGTTTATTTTTGTTAACTTGATCGCAAACGCAAGAGAATGGTATCCAAAATGAGACAGTCCATGATTCAGAAAAGCCTTCTGGTTGGTGCGATCGCTGCCGTAGTAGCCCTCACTGGCGCTTGCAGCAACACTGCTCAAAATCCTTCCAACTCCGGAACCACCAGCCAAACTGAGTCGAGCGCTCAGCCTGCGAACAACCAGCCAGCCAACTCGACTCAGGCAAGTGCTACGACAGTGCGCGTCGGCGAACCAGCACCCGACTTTACAGGCGTTGACAGTAACGGGAAGACGCATCGCCTTAGTGACTTTAAGGGCAAAACGGTTGTTCTGGAGTGGACGAACCACGAGTGCCCGTTTGTCCGCAAGCACTACGAATCGAACAATATGCAAAAGTTGCAGAAGACTGCCACAAGCGACGGCGTTGTTTGGCTGTCAGTTGTCTCCTCTGCACCCGGTCAACAGGGTAATGTTAACGGTCAGAAGGCGAATGAGCTAACAAAGAGCCGCAATGCCGCTCCGACAGCTGTCTTGCTTGACTCAGAAGGAACAATCGGTCGTACCTACAATGCCCGCACAACGCCCCATATGTTTGTCATCGCGCCAGATGGAAAGCTTGTATACGCAGGTGGCATTGACAGTATTTCCTCAAGTGACAAGGCAGATATCTCCAAAGCGCAGAACTATGTGACGGCTGCGCTGAAAGCTGTGAAGAGCGGTCAGCCAGTCAGCAAACCGATGACCCAGCCCTATGGCTGCTCAGTGAAATATAAAGCATAGACTTTGTTATTTGTTGTTGGTTGTTTGGTGAACTACCCCAGGTTCCGCTTACGCTACACCTGGGGCTTCCGTACTCAAGGGGTAATGCCTCAAGACGGACTTGCGTCCACATGAGTGGTCTTACTTCCCCTCCTACGGCAGAGATGGACGTTCCATCCACCTGTAGCAACAGTAAAGCCTTCTTCTCTAATATTCGTCGCAGCATTACCGTCGCGGTCGTGACT
>DATNQR010000331.1:0-5453 GCA_036703905.1 Thermosynechococcaceae cyanobacterium | reverse complement strand
AACTTCACGTGCAGGGGCGGTATGACCGCATGACGGATGACCTGTTTCAGCTCACTAGAAAGATGCCGACGAGTATGTATGACTTCGTAAAATTGCACGCTGCTGAATTCACACCGAGTAAAGTCACGGCTTGAGGGGCAGTCCGCTACAGCAAGTTGAGTAAACCCCCATCGGAAAAGATTAATGTCTGAAAAAATCAACCGTCAGCGTCGCCGCTTTTTGGGTATTGCAGCTATGACTGTTGCGACTACGCAGCTAGATCGATTCAGTTCTGCGATCGCCCAATTGAGCCAAACAAAACCAGCCGTTCTGCCCATGATGAGGTCGGGGACAAACACGTCATTCGGCCCCTTGAGGCAGATCGATGCTGGTGTCTTGAATGTTAAATACGCTGAGGTTGGTCCAACGAATGGTCGTCCGGTTATCCTTCTGCACGGATGGCCCTACGACATTCACAGCTATGTCGATGTCGCTCCTTTGTTAGCGTCAGCGGGGTACCGAGTGATCGTCCCGTATCTGCGTGGCTATGGTACAACGCGCTTTCTTTCGAGTGAGACACCTCGAAATGGGCAGCAGTCAGTGATCGCAGTCGATATCATCGCTTTCATGGATGCACTCAAGATCGAGCAGGCGATCATCGGCGGGTTTGATTGGGGAGCGCGAACCGCTAACATCATGGCGGCACTCTGGCCCAAACGCTGTAAGGCACTTGTTTCTGTGAGTGGCTATTTGATTGGCAACCCTGAAGTCAACCAGATGCCGCTGCTGCCGCAAGCCGAACTTCAATGGTGGTATCAATTTTATTTCGCAACAGAGCGGGGGCGGGCGGGCTACGAAAAATACAGACATGACTTTAATAAGCTGATCTGGAAGCTTGCTTCGCCACAATGGCAATTCGATGACGCGACATTTGATCGCAGCGCCGAGTCCTTTGATAACCCAGATCACGTTCAAATTGTCATCCATAACTATCGCTGGCGACTCGGTCTGGCTGAAGGTGAGTCGAAGTATGACGAGCTTGAGAAGCAACTCGCCGCATTCCCCGCGATCACCGTACCTACCATCACGCTGGAGAGTGATGCCAACGGTGCGCCACACCCAGATCCCAGTTCCTACGCCAAGAAATTCTCAGGCAAATATTCGCACCGCACGATCAAAGGTGGCATCGGGCACAACCTGCCGCAAGAAGCGCCACGGGAGTTTGCTAAAGCTGTGGTCGAAATTGACGGTTACTGATCATGTTTGACCTGAGTCGTGGAACGAACAATTTGCAGCAAAGAGAAACCAGCATGACCAAACTGAAAAAAGTACGTTACAAAACCAAAGCCCGCACCTTAGGTGCCTTCTTGCTCGCGCGACTCCTCGTCGGGTTCCTAGTAGCAACGGTATTTCTGGCACTGCCCGTTCGTCTGCTGGCGCTGCAACCCGTCCAGACCAGTGCACAAACTCAGATTGTGGACAAGGCGATCGCAGACAAAGCCATCCGCCCCTTCGGCATCCACGTCCCACAGGAGGCGATCGTTGATCTCCGCAAGCGCATCGCGGCAACCCGCTGGCCTGACCAGGAGACTGTTGCTGACCAGTCCCAGGGTGTGCAACTGGCGACAATGAAGGATCTCGTCCGTTACTGGGGGACAAAGTACGACTGGCGGAAAGCCGAGGCGAAGCTGAATGCCTTACCGCAGTTCGTCACGAACATTGACGGACTGGACATTCACTTTATCCACGTCCGCTCCAAAAATCCGAACGCTTTGCCGTTGCTCGTCACACACGGTTGGCCCGGATCGGTGATTGAACAACTAAAGATCATCGGTCCGCTGACCGACCCGATGGCCTATGGCGGACGCGCTGAAGACTCATTCGATGTTGTGATCCCATCGATTCCAGGTTATGGTTTCTCCGAGCGCCCCAAAAATATCGGCTGGGACCCCGATCGCATCGCGCGAGCCTGGGCGGAGCTGATGAAGCGCCTCGAATACACCCGCTACGTTGCTCAGGGCGGCGACTGGGGGTCTCCCATTTCTAGCGCGATGGCGCGCCAGGCACCGACAGAATTACTCGGCATCCACATCAACTTGCCAGCGACGATACCGCCCGACATAGCCTTAGTGCTCGCCAGCGGCAGTCCCGCGCCACCAGGACTCTCCCAGAAGGAACGCGCGGCATTCGACTCACTCGATACGTTCAATAAGAAGGACCGAGCCTACGCTTTGATCATGGGCACGCGGCCGCAGACGATCGGGTATGGTCTGATGGACTCGCCAGTTGGACTCGCAGCTTGGCTACTTGGGCATCCAGGCTTCGCCCAGTGGACAACCAGCAGCAATTCCGAAAAGTCCCCCACAAAAGACGAGGTGCTGGACGACATTACGCTGTACTGGTTGACGAACAGCGCAGTCTCGTCAGCTCGGTTGTATTGGGAGAACAAAGCTAGCCTCTTGAATGCGATCACGCAGAAGACCGACGAAATCTCGCTCCCGGTGGCCATCACGGTATTTCCAGGGGAGATCTATCGAGCTCCAGAGACGTGGGCTCGGCGCGCCTACCGCAACTTGAGCTACTTCCATGAGGTTGATAAAGGTGGACACTTCGCGGCATGGGAGCAGCCGCAACTCTTCTCGGAGGAGATCCGTGCCGCATTCAGGTCACTGCGTTAGCGATCGTGGGTCTGGATCAATCAAGGCATTCCTAACTCTGAGTTGAAACTCTCTGAAGTAGCGATTGGCGGCAGACATCTCATATTCATTGGAAATCCAGAAACGTTCATTAATCGGAGCAATCTCATGACACAATCTTTCTGGCTTTTTGGTTCTCGCCTCAATATCATTGCCGATCACATAACCACTGGAGGTCAGTATGATCTGATCGAAGGCTACTTCCCACCTAGTACACAAACACCTCTCCATCGCCACACACGCTATTCGGAACAACTCTATGTGCTAGAAGGAGAGTTCACGATCTGGGCAGGTGAAAACAAGTTTGTACTCAGTGCTGGTAAAAGCTTTTTGATTTCTCCTTGCACACCACATGTGATCGGCGTATTCAGCGATCAATCTGCTCGTGGATTAGTGATTGCTGCGCCCAGTAGCTTTGCTCGGCTAATTGCAGCAGTCGGCACACTTGATGAAACAACAGCACCGGATATGGCACTATTTGAACGTATGTCTGCCGAGATTGGTGACGAAATTTTGGGTCTACCCGGAGCCTTACCCGCAGCACAAGGTGTAGGAATATAGCTTCTGCGCCTCAAGTGGATGTCAATCAAATAAAAATTGCAACTGAAATAGAATTTAACGAAATTTGGCAGCATTTACGCACTGCAATTGCTCACTTATCTACAGAGGTAGTTATGGAAACAGCAGATGTCATTGTGATTGGCAGTGGTCAGGGTGGAGTTCCACTCGCGGCTGACTTTGCCAAAGCAGGAAAGAACGTCGTTTTATTTGAGCGCGATGCCTTGGGTGGTAGTTGCATCAACTATGGCTGTACACCTTCTAAAGCCTTTTTAGCCGCTGCCCATGCCGCAGGTCGCGCTCGACTAGCTGCAAAGCTCGGCATACACGCGCAAGTGGAAGTCGATTTTCCAGCGGTGATGGAGCGAACGCGCAGCATTCGTAGCCAGTTTAATCAGGGCACTAAACGTCGATTAGACAGTTCCGGGGTTCGAGTTGTCTGTGCTGAAGCTGCTTTTACCGGAGAGCGAACAGTCAGCGGCGGTGGGGTGACGGTGCAGGCTCCGATCGTCGTCATTAACACAGGCACATCCTCTACCATTCCTGATATTCCTGGATTAGCAGAAACGCCCTATCTCACCAACCGAAATTTCTTTGATTTGCAGCAGATGCCATCCCGATTGCTCGTAGTCGGCGGGGGCTATATTGCCCTGGAGTTAGGGCAGGGGATGGCACGTCTAGGGAGCCACACTAAATTGATTGTGCGGAGTGATCGCTTACTGGCTCAAGAAGAATCCGATGTCAGTGCTGTGCTTTTGGATGCATTCAAGCAAGACGGAATTGGACTGCATTTGAACACGATGGTTAAGGAGGTTGCTTATACCAACGGTGTGTTTACCCTAACGCTGGACAATGGTGAAGTAATGGATGGAGAAGCCTTGCTGATTGCAACTGGACGCAAACCAAATACTGGAGCATTAAATTCTGCGGTGACAGGCGTTGAATTAGATGCACAGGGTTTTATTAAAATCGATGATCAGTTTCAGACGACTTGCCCTGGGATTTATGCGATCGGAGACGTTGCCAAGCAACCTGCGTTTACCCATGTTTCCTGGGAGGACTACCGTCGCTTGAAAGCGATTCTGTGCTGCGAACAGCGAACCCGCAACGATCGCGTGTTAGGCTATGCAGTCTATACAGAGCCGCAAGTGGGTCGAGTGGGGATGACGCTAGAGCAGGCTCAGGAACAGAGTATTGCTGCCCGTGAAGTTACCCTACCAATGGCACATATCGCCCGTAGCATTGAGTGGGGGCACGATCTGGGTTTCTACCGCATGGTCATCGACACCCAGACGAATTTGATTTTAGGCGCAACGCTGGTCGGATACGAAGCGGCGGAACTGGTACATGTCTTTTTATCGCTAATGGAAGCGAAAGCAACGTGGCAACTCCTCGAACAATCAGTTCACATTCACCCAACCTACGGCGAGGCATTGCCTAGTCTGGCAAGACTGCTGATTGGAGAGGATATGCCAACCTGTCCTAATATGTAAGCGAGGAGCAACCCCTAACGACTAACTTGAATGTAGGCGAGCGCGCATATATTTCAGCTATGTATAAACATCGGTGGTGTTTTAGATCTGGTGTTTAGCTGGTCATGCTCTACAAAAGTGTGGGATAGGTAGCAATGTCATTCCAAGTCCAAGGAAGATCAGTTAACTCTGCTCGCTGTGCCGCTGTAGTTCTTAAGCATGAATGTTTCCAAATCCAGTTGAAGTAGCTAATGACCAGTCTTAGGGTGACTTTCGTCTGGTTCCACAACTTCCCGAACTTGTTTTGCCGTCGATGCCAACGTCCTGTCTGTTGGCGGACAATACCGTTGGTTCTCTCCAAGCGTTGCGTCAACACTTTGCTAATATAGTGGTCAACGGTCTCTGGCAGCACACGCTGGTAGCCTTTCCAACCATCAGTATCCCATTCTTGGCAATCGGTTTTGCCTTCGGTATTGACGACTAACTCCTGCGCTAAAGAATCGGTGTGCTTGCCTACACGACCTGAGAGAATCAATCCACTTAGCTGGACTAAACTTAGAGCGATCCAGCAATCTCCAGCTTCGAGTTCATCAGGCAGACAGCGCTTCTGTTTTTTTCTACAAGGCTCTTAATGGATTCCAGGGATCTACTTGAGGAGACAGGCCAGAAGAGCAGGAAGTATTGCTTTACCTCGTTTTCGAGTGTTGTGAATAAACTCAAAGAAGCCCAGATATAAGGGTAACTTCTC
>DATNQR010000330.1:0-5723 GCA_036703905.1 Thermosynechococcaceae cyanobacterium | reverse complement strand
AACACCCAGAGCGCTCCGGCCACCAGCAGCAAACCCACCACTCCCACAGTTGAGAGAAGTGAAGTGATTCGTGCCCCAACATAGCGTCGCCAGACCCAGATTAGATTACGGCTAAATCTCATTCAGAGCTAGGGCAACGTTGTCCAAGCATCCGCAACAATCCTACTCAACCAGTAGCGCTGCTGTAGATCTAACAGTGCATCATCTCGCAAAACTTCATTCAACAAGTCTTCTAATGACTGGCCTTTGGCACGGGCAAAGTTGACAACTCCAGCGATCGCAGTGGCTACCAGTTCGCCATCAACGGATTTTTGTCGCAGAGCCACGAATTCTTGGGGATTTGCTGGAATAGGATAGTTCATGGTGAGGTTGAGCAAAGAGAAATGAATCAAGCGAAAGAATATGAGAGATTTGTAAAGTTTCTTCGCAATTATTGATCGCAAGTTTAGCGTACTTAAGCCTTTCTTAACCCTGCCTTTTTCAGTAATTCACCAAAATTCATCTTCCCTAAATGAAGGAACTCCTCTACATTGAGATCCCTACCCCAGAGGTAGCCGGCCCCAAGACTTGGCTCCACCAAAAGTTTGAGCCATTGATCGGTGAGAAAGTCCTCACCTCTAGCGGTATCCGAATCAGGGTTGATCGAACTACGCCTGCGATCGCTCTGATTCCGAAAGCCGGTGGAGAAAGCAGCGAAGACACCCGTGAAGAAACCAGTGCTGAGGTTTCCATCTTCCTCTGGTTGGTACAGCGCACCACCTACCTGAAAGTATTTCGCTGGTCAAATTGTCCCTTTCCTCAGGAGAAACTTCTGCTGGCTCAGTTAGAGCAGGCAGTGCGCGATCGTTTCCCTAACCAATATCCTGAGCCTCCGGCGATCGATCTGACCCAGCAGACTATTTTTGAGGCCCTTCAGGCGCAGTATCCGCTTACGGTTAAGTACTTTCAGAAGATGCCCAACGGCGAGTATGACCTGACTCGCGTTTACTGGTGGGAACAGCGCTGGCGCGAAGGGGTACGCAACCCAAAACAGCCCAAGCAGGTTGTGTTTTCCGCCCTCTCTGAGACTTCCTCCTCACTGCCCCTGTATGACTTGATTTACTTAGGTGGCGCTCTGGGGGTGATTCATGCGGCAGTGATGGCGCGACTGGGCTACCGAGTGCTGCTGCTGGAGCGGTTGCCCTTTGGCAAGATGAACCGGGAATGGAATATATCCCGCAGCGAGTTTCAGAGTTTGATCGACCTAGGGTTGTTCACCTCGGCAGAGTTTGAAGGACTGATTGCCCGGGAGTATGAAGACGGGTTTAGTAAGTTCTTCGATGCCAACAATCCGCTCCAGGCTAAGGCCCCAGTGCTCCACACGCCCACAGTACTGAACGTGGGACTGGATGCGGAGAAGCTACTGCGGCTGTGCGGCGAGAAACTCCGGCAGGCGGGTGGTGAAATTCGAGACGAGACGGAGTTCCTACGATCGACGGTGCAGTCCGATGGCATGATCGTCCAGACTCAGCACCTTCCGACGGGTCAGCTTCGGGAAGTTAGGGGACGGCTGCTGGTGGATGCAATGGGCACGGCCTCACCGATCGCGTGGCAACTCAACGGCGGAAGAACCTTCGACAGCGTGTGTCCTACTGTGGGCGCAGTGATTGAGCAGGGATTTGCACCGGGGGTGTGGGATTCGCGCTTTGGCGATGTGCTGAACAGCCACGGCGATATTTCTCGCGGACGGCAACTGATTTGGGAACTTTTCCCCGCCGAAAACGAAGAACTCACCTTCTACCTGTTCCACTACCATCAGGTGCATCCAGAAAATCCCGGTTCGCTGCTGGAAATGTACGAAGACTTCTTCGCCATCTTGCCAGAGTATCGGCGCTGCGATCTGGACAAACTGGTTTGGAAAAAACCAACCTTCGGCTACATTCCCGGACACTTCAGCACCAGTGGGCACGATCGTCAGGTGTCCTTCGATCGCCTAATTTCCGTGGGGGATGCTGCGTCCATGCAGTCGCCGCTAATTTTCACGGGGTTTGGTTCCCTAGTGCGGAATCTGCCCCGTCTGACTCACCTGTTGGATACCGCTCTGCAACACGATCTGCTCTCTGCCCAGCATCTAAGCCAGATTCGGGCTTATCAAAGCAACGTTTCCGTCACTTGGCTGTTCTCTAAAGGCATGATGGTTCCTACGGGGCGCAACCTGCCACCAGAGCGGGTTAACGCTATGCTAAACACGTTCTTCGGCATTCTGGCGGCGGAGTCTCCGGCCACTGCTGAAGCGTTCATTAAGGATCGGGCAAGCTGGCGGTCGTTTAACCGCATGGCGATCGTTGCAGCCTGGAAGAACCCCGCCCTGCTGCTCTGGATTTGGGATTTGGCGGGGCCCAGAGATATCTTCCGGTGGCTGGGCAGCTACCGAGATTTTACGATCGCCGCCCTGATTAGCAGCCTGATTTCTAGCTGGTTCCCCTCACTTCTGCGTCGCTTCCAACCCTGGCTAGAACCTCGTTTTCCAGGACTGTGGCTGTGGCTGCTGGCCCAAAGCTATGCCTACACCGATGGGATGGGACGACCACAAGGGCTGCATCGACAAGCCGCAACCGGCGATCGTCCGCTACCCCAACCGGAACCGAGCGCTCAGGATGCTGTTCATTCTGCGCCTCGCCTTTAAACTTCTCCCTGCTAAAGATGTTCCCCTGGAAGGGCGCAAAGTTGCTCCAAAGTCAGTAGTCTCAAAGCATCGATTGCAGGCCCACTGAACTATGGAAACCCCAACTGAACTTCGTCCTACGCCTCCACCGCTCCGCAGTATCGCCACTGCGCTCCGAGCCACTGGCTGGTTGAGTTTCTGGATTCAGCTTGGGTTAGGGACAGTTTCAGTCTTAGCCCTGTTGTTTGCTTACTCTGGACGTAATTTCACCGACACTACGGTGAGCATCAGCGTTGGTATCTTCTGGGCCATCACGGCGATCGTTACGCTGTTGATTAACCTCTTTCAGTCCTTTCGCTACACTCGCCTAGCCCGCCGATTTCGCAATCCTGATGCTCCCCAGCCGCCTAAAAAGAATGACACGGTGCAGATTGTGCGCTGGAGTTTGGTAATCGCGATCGTTGGCGTAACGTTGGCTTTGCTGGGAAGCGGTAGCGCGATCGGAGTGATGTTGGCAAAGGCGATCGCGCTGCCTCAAGGTGTGGCCATTTACGACCCAAGCAAGATTATTCGAGCGATGGACATTTTGGTGGCTGGGGCAAATCTGGTGGCGATCGCGGCTCACTTCATTGCGCTGGTGATGAACCTCTGGCTATTCGGTTGGCTGTCGCGGCAGTAGCCAGGCTGACTAAGCCCCTAATATCTCTAAAAAGTGTTCGGCGTTTTACCTTCCCGTGTGAGCAAAGCGCTTTTGCCTACCGTAGTTGGCGTGGCGTTGGTGTAGTGTGCAGGTAGGAAGTCAACTTGCGCTGCCTCCATGACCTTCTCCGATAAGCTTGTCACCACGATCGCCCAAAACCAGAGCCTTCTGTTCGTCGGGCTTGATCCTAACCTGGAAATGCTGCCCGAGCGCTTCCGCCAGTCTGATCACCTGTCGGACTTACGAAACTGGCTGCTGTGGGTAATTGCGGAAACCCAGGAGTGGGTTTGCGCCTACAAGCCGACTTTGGGATTCTATCAAGCGCTGGGCCCAAGCGGACTGCAACTGCTGGAGCAGGTTCTAGAGGCGATTCCAGCCCACATTCCGGTAATTCTTGATGCTAAGCACGGCGACCTCAACACCAGCACGGCGATCGCCCACACTGCTTTTGCTCAGTGGAATGTGGATGCCATCACCCTTACGCCCTACTCTGGACAGGACTTAGCCACCCCGTTTTTGGTCTATCCAGGTAAAGCTGTGTTTGTGCTGAGCTGCACGGCAAATTCGGCGGCGATCGCCCTCCAACAGTCCCCCGCAGATTCCCCTCTATACGAGCGGGTGGTGCAGGAAGCGAGAGCCTGGGGCACACCAGAGCAGTTGGGTTTGGAGGTGGGTACAACCAGTCCAACCGTTCTGGGACGGGTGCGAACGATCGCCCCAGAGCGATTGGTTCTGGCGCGGAGTCTCTGGCAAGGTGGTGACTTGAGCCAACTGCTGATCGCAGGACTAGACCGCAATGGCGCAGGGCTACTGATTCCTGTTCCCCAGGATCTTTTGCGACCCGATCGACTGGCTGAGGTGTTCACGCTGCGCCACGAGGTCAACCAGTTCAGACAGGTGCAGCAAGAATCCTCCTGCGAGGTTTGGACGGCCAACATTTGCACGGTCGATCGTCAGCCGCATCTGGATTTGATTCTGCAACTCTTCGATGTGGGCTGCATCATGTTTGGCGAGTTTGTCCAAGCCTCGGGAGCCGTTTTTCCTTACTACATCGACCTCCGCAAAATTATCTCGAACCCGCAACTGTTCCACCAAGTTCTTTCTGCCTACGCTGAGATTCTGCAAGGGCTGAACTTCGATCGCATTGCTGGCATTCCCTACGGTTCTCTGCCCACTGCCACTGGATTGGTGCTGCACTTAAATGTGCCGATGATTTTCCCCCGCAAAGAAGTCAAAGCCCACGGTACGCGCCGCATGGTAGAGGGCAATTTTCATCCAGGCGAAACAGTGGTGGTGGTAGACGACATTCTAATTAGCGGCAACAGCGCGATCGAGGGAGCAGCCAAGCTGGAGTCGGTAGGGTTGCAGGTTAAGGATATTGTGGTGCTGCTGGATCACGAACAGGGCGTGAAAGATCGCCTTCAGGCTAAGAATTATCGGGGTCATTCGGTACTGACAATTTCCGAAGTGACCAGCACTCTACACCAGGCTGGCCGCATTACCGACCAGCAGTTTGAAGCGTTGACTGAGTGAGGAGTTGAATCTGGGTGTGAACCGAGATCGCTTAAGGTAATTCGCGCTGCTTTAAATCGTTAGGGTGAAGTTCTCTACAGTTGCTTGCCCGCCGCAACTTGAACAAAGAGCGCGAGGTCAGCCTGACGGGGACTTAGCTGAAATTGCAGAATTCGGAGGGTGACGCCTTCGGCTTCCAGTTGGCGCAAGTCCAGGCGCTCAAACACACCGTCAACGATCGTGCTCATCACTTCCGAAGGAACTTCCTCATCATTCACCCGCGCTACTGGTTGGAGCAAGCGAATCTGTCGCCCTGCAACCACCTCAATTCCCGACTCCGCCAAAATCTTCAGCTTCGTTGGATTGTTGGGTTCCTGGATGGTCAGTTGCACCCGCACCCGTTGGTTTTCCAGAAAATCCACCTGAGGATCGACGAGTTCATAGCGCTGAACTTGTCGCCGCAGATCACGATCGCGGATTGCCCCGGCTCCCAGTCTCCGCAGTCGAGCGGTCACACTGGGCGATCGCAAGGCTTGGTTCAGATCCGCCTGCTTCAGGGCTAACCGCACTCCGGCTCGAAGCGGTTGCTCTAGTTTGAATCCTCTTCGCCGCGATCGAGTGCGATCGACGCGAATTGGATCGGTTTCCAGTTCAAACACTTCCAACCGCACATCTTCAACCGGAAACACGCCCCGTGCGGCAATGCGAAGGTGATCGACTTTGCCCTGCAAAAGCTGATAGTTCGGCGCGTTGTCGATTCGCACCTGAAGCTGTTCCACAGCAGCAAGCTGCGATCGAATTTGCTGTGCAGCCACTTTGTCCACCACCCCTCCGGTGGGCGACACCAGACTGATTAGGCTAGAGAGC
>DATNQR010000329.1:0-8329 GCA_036703905.1 Thermosynechococcaceae cyanobacterium | reverse complement strand
ATGAGAGTCATTAACTCTCATCAAACCAAATGACGATCGCTGTCACCAATCCCTCCAGCGTATACTTTTGCGCCTCGGCATCCACCCGACCCAGTAGGCTAGTACAGGCTTTGCTCGTTTCTGGCCCGATCGAGGCAATGCAGACCGACTCCATCCAGGATTGCCAGGATGAATCGGGCTGAGAGCGCTCTAGCATTTGGCAGAAGTGCTTGACGGTTTTGGCGCTGGCAAAGGTGACGGCATCGACGCGGCGAGATTGCAGAGCTTCCAGGGCGGCAGGGGCGATCGACTCTGGGCAACGAGATTGGTAGGCGGCCACTTCTGTCACCTCAGCGCCTCTGCTGATGAAGTCTTTGACCAGCACTTCTCGTCCGCCCGTTTCAACCCTGGGAAACAGGATTTTTGCGCCTTCCAGGGAGCCAGGGAGATGTTCTGCCAGGGAATCGGCCACGAAGGCAGGGGGCACAAAATCCGGCTGCAAGCCCCGCTCTCTAAGGCGATTAGCCGTCTTGTCTCCCACCACGGCAATCTTGATCCCTGCCAGGGCCCGGACATCGCGCAGTTGACTAAACAGACGTTCAAAAAAGTAATCGACCGCGTTGGCAGAGGTGAGAATCAGCCAGTCGAAGTCCCGCAGTCGGGCGATCGCGCTGTCCAGCTCTGCCCAGCTAGCAGGCGGCACAATTTCCAACGCAGGCAACTCCACCACGGTTGCGCCCTCGCGCTGGAGGCGATCGCTGAACTGAGCCGCCTGGCCGGCCGAAGCAGAGCGAGTAATCAAAATTGTTTTACCGAATAAAGGTTTCCCAGACAAAGGAGCGGCGGTTGGAGTCGTAGGCACGGGAGAACTAACTTGAAACTGTAGGTAGGGGCGAAGTTGAACCACTTCGCCAACGATGATGATACAGGGAGAAAGACGCTCTCCCGTAGTCTGATCCAGAATATCCAAGAGTGTGCCCTGCCAGATCTGCTGCTGGGGCCGGCCAGCCCACCGGACGATCGCGATGGGCGTTTGGGCAGAGCGGCCGTGCCCTTGCAGTCGCCGCACAATTTCCGGCAGGGTGCGTCCCCCCATCAGGAACACCAGGGTTTCCAGTTCGGAGAGCGATCGCCAGTTCAGCTTGTCTGGATCGTGGGCCGTCACCACAGCAAAACCCTGACTCAGTGCTGGGTCGGTGAGGGGGATGCCTGCCAGCAAGGGAGCTACCAACGCTGAAGACAAACCAGGAATCACTTCAAACTCACACTTTGCCTGTCGTAGCGCTTCAATTTCCGCCTGGGCGCGCCCGAACACGAAGGGATCGCCGCTTTTAAGCCGCACGACTTGCTCTCCCCGCTGGCAATAGTTAACCAGCAGTCGATTGATCTCCGCTTGGGCCATGCTAGGCTTACCGCCGCGCTTACCTACATCGATCGCTACACATTCAGAGGAGATCAGGCTCAGCAGTTCCCCTTCCGCCAGCGCATCGTAGAGCACCACTTCAGCCCGCTTCAATAGCTGCTGCGCCTGTACCGTGAGATGGGCCAGTGTCCCTGTCCCCGATCCCACCAGAAAAACCTTGCCTCGACGTTCCACGCTCTTACGTTCCACCATAAGGCGGTTATAGCAAGATTCACGATCGAACACCACGATCGCCTTCTACTCACAGGCTGGCGATCTTTCTACACCATCTAGCCAAGACTATTTAGCCAGGGCTACCCAGCGATCGTCAGGCGCCTGATCCATCGCTCGTGGGCTGGGGTTCCATTTGTTTCAGCATCTCCGGTAGGGGAATACCCAAGTCAGCAGCCAACTCTTGGGGCGGCTTCTGGCGGTAGGGCGAAGTCATGTACTTGCCCGTAGTGATGGAGGGAAGCGACTTCATCTGGTGCTGCACTGTATAGAAGCGGTTGACTCGCTCGGTTTTGCCTCGCTCTTGCAAAGACTCGTTAGAAATTTTCTTCCGCAGCTTCACTAGCGCATCAATGATGGCTTCAGGTCGAGGTGGACAGCCGGGAATGTAGACATCGATCGGCAGAATTTTGTCGGCTCCGCGAATGGCAGTGGGCGAGTCAGCGCTGAACATTCCACCACTAATCATGCAGGCTCCCATCGCAATCACATACTTGGGTTCCGGCATTTGCTCATACAACCGCAGAGTGGGGGCAGACATTTTCATGTTCAAAGTTCCCGCCAGAATCAGCAGGTCTGCCTGACGCGGGGAAGAGCGAGGAATCAAACCGAAGCGATCGAAGTCGAACCGAGAGCCGATCAGCGCGGCAAACTCAATGAAGCAGCAGGCCGTCCCGTAGAGCAGGGGCCACAGGCTGGACAGGCGGGCCCAGTTGTAGAGGTCGTCTACGCTGGTCAGGATGACATTTTCGGATAGCTCAGCGGTGACACTAGGATGAGCGATCGGGGAAGAAACGCGCTCTTGGTCGGAGTAGAAAAGAGAACCAGTTGGTGAAGGATTCATTCTGCTGCGAGAAGGTGAGGTTGAGGAGCTTAGAGGCAAAGGTTAGAGATGAGACTAGGCGGCTTCACCCTCGATCTTTCGAGGCGATCGCCTTAGCTTAAAGAAGCTTCACATATTCTTTCTAAGCCTAATGGTAGAGAAATTCCCGTCCTTCTATCGAAAGACAGATTCATTGATTGTCTCGATCTGCTTGGCCCATTAAAACTCTGCTTTCCTACCAAATAAGTAAATTAAGCGAACTTCACCCTAAGGGAAACATGACTTAAGAAGGATCTGTCACAATGAAAAGGTGAGTTAAATTCGAAGACAACAAGGCTCTTAAAGCTCGACAGAATTTAAGCTCACTTTCACAAATTCACATCACACTTAGAGATGAACAGGCTAGAAATTTCAGGACAATTTAGCCCCACGAGACAACAGCTTCAAGCATTTTTGCAGGCGAAGGGTGTCAATCCAGAGAAGCTGAAGTTGATGAGTTCTTGGGAGCAGGTGCGGTTGGCTCGAGAATACCGGCAAGAAATGGCTAATCAAGCTATTTCTGCTTAGAAGTAGATAGGACAATCGCTCGAGTTCTAACTAGCTCTCGCTCAAGATATAGAACAATTCACTCAAGGGACGGAAGCGTATTAGCTCGATTATCTGACACCTTAAAGTCAATTGCAAAAGTAACTCTTGAGTGTCTACGGGTAGAGACTATGATCGGGATTAATCAGGTTAAGACAGCATCTTTGCTGGGGTTGTTGAGTGGAATTTTGGTGCTGGGCGGCTATCTTCTGCTCGGCAATGAGCAGGGTTTATTGATTGGCTTAGTGTTAGCAGCTTTGTCCAGCTTTAGCTCTTGGTACTATTCCGATCGTGCTGCCCTAGCTGCTTTCAAGGCACAACCTTTGGCGCGGCAGCAAGCTCCAGATCTGTACGACATGGTGGAGCAGTTGAGCGATCGGGCCGGCATTCCCACCCCAGCAATCTTTATCGCACCGACGAAATCTCCTAACGCTTTCGCAACGGGCCGCGACCCTAATCACGCAACGGTTGCGGTGACTGAAGGAATCCTGGAGCTGCTGACTCGTGAGGAACTGGAGGGCGTATTAGCTCACGAACTGACTCACGTTAAGAACCGGGACACGCTGACTCAAGCGGTGGCTGGAACTATTGCGGGAGCTATCACCTACCTAGGACAAATTCTCAGCTTTGGGTTTATGTTTGGCCCCGTGACGCGGGACACTCGTCAGGGCCCTAGCCCGATCGGTCTATTGTTTCTAATTGTGCTGGCTCCGTTGTCGGCTTCGCTAGTGCAATTGGCAATTTCTCGCACCCGTGAGTATGCAGCAGATCAAGGTTCAGCGGAGATTACAGGCAACCCGATCGCCCTGGCTCATGCGCTGGAGAAACTGGAATCTGTAGGTCATCAGATTCCCATGAATGGTAATCCCACGATGTCGCTGTTGCTGATTGTGAATCCTATGTCGAAGGGAGGGCTAAAATCACTATTCCGCACTCATCCCACAACTGAGGAACGGATTCGCCGCTTGATGGAATTTGCCCAACAAAAACAAACGACGGCGATCGCGTAATTTTCTATGAAACTCGTTTGAGATCTAATGCTTGAACCGTGAGGCTTGTAGCTATCTAGAGTCCAGCAACTAACTACTTACAGAGCAGTTGCGCCGCCTTGTAAGTAGTTAGTTGATCGTTGCAGGACAAACTGAATCCCTCTAGCTATTCTTTCAAAATGATTCAGTCCAGAAAGTCGATCGTGCCCTGCTGCCCGTCAATCCGAAGGAGTTGGCCATCCTGAAGTTGCTGAGTCGCATTGGGAATGTTCATCACCGCGGGAATGCGGTATTCACGAGCCACGATCGCCCCGTGGGAAAGCCGCCCGCCTACCTCTGAGATGATGCCCCCTGCCCTGGCCAGCAGCGCTGCCCAACCGGAGTCGGTGTAGGGAACAACGAGAATTGTGTCGCGATCGACAGTGGGCATCTCGGTTAAGTTCCGTACCACCTTGACCCGCCCCTCCACCACGCCCGAACTTGCGCCAATGCCAAGCAATTGTTGAGCAGATTGCAGATTCCCGGGACTCACAGGAATTGGCGGATCGTCGCCATAGACCAGGAAAGGAATTGTCGTTAGGGCGCGATCGTGTTCCAATTGTGATTGGCGTTGGGCAATTCGAGTGCCATAGTCTGCTCCTGACTGCTCAAGCTGCCGCACTTCCGCCAGCTCCAGGTAGAAAATGTCCCCCGATTCCCTCAATAAACCTGCGCCCAGCCAGTGTTTTTCTAGAGCTACAAAGCAGCCGCGCAGCTCCGCCAGCAGCCGACTGTACACCTCCGTTACCCGACCCTTGAGAGTAATGCGACGCTGAACCCTCGACACGGGACGTTGGGGAGGAGCCGTAGCCGTAGGCGGATTCAGGCAGAATTGAGCAAACAGGCTCTGCACAGGCTGTGGCTCTTCGCTCCAAGTGGGCACTGCAATGTCGGTTCCCACTTGGCTCAGGTAGCCGTAGTACTGAGTTAGCTGATCCAATCGAGTCAAAATTGCCTGTCCGTCGCTAGTTTGAGCCAGGGTGGTGAACAACTCCGGTTCTGAGCTGGATTTGAGGACGGCGAATTCGGCTTGCTGCCCCAAGAGGCGACGGGCAGCTTGGGCCAACTCCTGGAGCGATCGCACGGCCGCCACCTCTGGCGTAGCGCTGTTGTCCAAGTCTTCATCTGCCACTTTGAAGATCGCTTTCCGCAGAGCCGCACTCAGAGGAGCCAGGATGCTGTAATAGGTCGCAGGCTGGAGCAAATCCAGAATCAGATCTATCCGAGAGAACAAGCTGGGAATCGAGAGTCCGGCGGCAGGCGATCGTAGAAAATCGGCGATCGCGGGGGCAAATCTCCGCTTGTCGTCTCGTTGAAAGTCGCGCTCCAGAGTCCATTCCCGCCGCGCTAGCCGCAGCAGTCCGGGCAGGTTTCGTAGGGTGGAAGCGATCGGCGGTTGGCTAAATTTGGCTCCTTGCGTCAGAAATTCCAGACTCTCTGGCGGCAACCCCATACGGCGGAAAGTTTGCCCCAGCAGCGTCGCGTTGAAGTAGGCATGGGAGTAGTGCAGCGTGGCCGTGTCGTTAAAATTTAGCCCTTTTGCTCGATCGCCCAAGACCAGGCTAAATAACGATCCCCACACGCCACAGGTCAGAGGCCGATTAAGCGACCAAGTGAGCGGTCGGATCGCGCCTGGAATCACTTCGGCGGCAATCTTGCGCGTCCAGATCGGAGCCAGCGTTGTGATCGGACGAGATTGCAGCAGCCACAGTGTCTGCCCGTCGTAGCTCCACTCAATATCCTGGGGAATGCCGTGATAGTGGTTCTCCAAATGGCGCGCTAGGTACGCCACCTGCTGAATCAAACGTGACGGCACATCTCCACTGCCCTCCACAGCTAACGTTAGGGTTTCGGGCAGCATCCACTCTGCTGAGACTCCCGGAACCCAGACTTGATAAGCTTCTGGGGTTGCTTGTCCCGATACAACTTGAGCGGCGCTTCCGGGCAAGGCCTCGATCGCTACTGCGTCGCCCTGCCGAGTGACCGGATCTCGGCTAAAGGCTACGCCAGAGAATACGCCTGCCACCTGCTGCTGCACTAGCACCGCCATCGCCGCCTCTGGTAGGTCACGATCGCGACGATACTGAGCGGCTCCCGGCTGATCGTAAGAGGCAAAACATCGCGCGATCGCTGGCAGCAGGGCCGCCCGACTGGTGATGCTCAACACTGTCTCGTATTGACCCGCCGCCGAAGCCGTCTCCGAGTCCTCGCCCACTGCCGACGATCGAACCGCTAGGGGAGATTGGGGCGACGGATTCACCAACGCTAGCAACGGTTCTGGGTCATCCCCCGGCAGCAGCACCCAGCCCATCGGCACAGGGTATCCCTGGCGCTTCAGGTGAGCGAGAGTCGCAGCCTTTGCGCCCACCTGAGCCGCATCTAGATCATCTGTCAGAGAACGGAGAGCGCGATCGCCGCGAAAGAACCGAAACATCGGCTGAGAATCCGTTTGAGCTGTCCCCGGGGTCAAGTCCAAGTCGTCGGGAATTTTCATGTAAATCCAACCCAGCAATACGGCGAGGACAATGGTGGCTCCAATCAACTCCCCATTCTCAGGATGACGCAACGCTGAGATCAAAGGGAACAGCACCAGGATACCGTAGCGCCCTAGTCGTCGCTCCCGCAGCAGCGTAAAGCCAATGCCGCCAATGAGAAAAACCAGTCCCGCCGCGATCGGGTCATGCAGTCCGTAACCCCACACCACATTGGTTGTACCCGCGCCACCCCCAAACCAGTAGCGCCCTACCACCAGCGCCGCCAGCGCAATAATCTCCCAGGCAGAACCTGAGGGAAAAAAGCACCGAGCCAGGGACACTGCTGCAATTCCCTTTAACGCTTCCGACAGCACTGACAGGATACCGACAACTTTACCGCCGTGGTAGAACGCTGCTGACACACTGACATTGCCAGTCCCCACCTGCCGAAGCCGTCGTCCTGTTAGCGCATAGTTCACCCAGGCAATCAACGGTAGCCAACCCAGCAGGGGACAAATCCCAAAGATTAGCAGCACCCCACCTACTTGTGTCAGTGTCATGGTCAGAGTTGTGGAATGTTAGCGATCGATGCTTCTACAACCGCTAATTATCCGCCCCAAGTCGAGCTTAGGATCAACTAGGGTAGTAATTACCATTGCTAGGCGCTAACTCAGGACGGTTCAAACTCGCTGACAAACCCTTCATTTCGCCGGTTGCAATGTGGCCAATGTAGTATGCTCCATTCTCAATACTGAGGGAGTTTGCGGTGATATCTCCTTCCAGTCGAGCAGTGCGGCTGAGGGTCAGTTTACCCTCCACTACAACCCGCGCTTTCAAAACCCCATGCACCACGAGATTTTTCGCCCGCACTTCTGATCCTTCCACCAGACCGCTAGGGGAAACTTCTATATCTCCCCGCGCAGTCACACTGCCATGCACAATGCCATCTACCAGCAGGTTGTTTTCAACGTGCAAAGTTCCGTTCAACTCAGTGTTAGGAGCAATGTAAGTCGGCAGAATTGGCTGCTGACTGGGGGAAGATTTCTTTAACATGGGTTCCTCTAAGGATAGGACTCAGGTACTCAAGAGCGGTTCGAGCTTCGTGGCGCTGGGCATTGCCTGAAGTTATGGACGATCGTGACACAAAACCAAACTTCTGTTAAGTACAATCCAATACCTCCTCATCCGCTTGAGGCAATTTCTCTTCCACGCAAAGAGCGCCCTCCTGGTGGAGAGCGCCCTCATCAATCACAACGAGACAAACTCAGTCAGAACCTAACCGTTGATGGCGGGAGCAGACAGAGCAACCGGGGTCGCCTCACCTGCTGCCAAGTCCAACGGGAAGTTGTGCGCATTCCGCTCGTGCATCACTTCCATACCCAAGTTCGCACGGTTCAACACGTCAGCCCAGGTGGAAACCACGCGACCCTGAGAGTCGATGATGCTCTGGTTGAAATTGAATCCGTTCAGGTTGAACGCCATCGTGCTGATGCCCAATGCCGTGAACCAAATCCCGATGACGGGCCATGCACCCAAGAAGAAGTGCAAGGAGCGCGAGTTGTTGAAGCTGGCGTATTGGAAGATCAAACGTCCGAAGTACCCGTGGGCTGCAACGATGTTGTAGGTCTCTTCTTCTTGCCCAAACTTGTATCCGTAGTTCTGAGATTCGGTCTCGGTGGTCTCACGTACCAAGCTGGAGGTCACCAAGCTGCCGTGCATGGCGGAGAACAAGCTGCCGCCGAAGACTCCAGCTACGCCCAACATGTGGAAGGGGTGCATCAGGATGTTGTGCTCGGCTTGGAACACG
>DATNQR010000328.1:0-5380 GCA_036703905.1 Thermosynechococcaceae cyanobacterium | reverse complement strand
CGCTGAATACTCTACACATTTAGATACAAACAAAAGGGATTCTGCTGTCTTGAACTCGTTCCCAGCATCCTGAAAGGTGTTGATGGAGTGTGGGTCAAGCAATGCTAACGGAGAAGGCTCGATCAATGCTCGGAACTAGTCTTCTGAGCCGCTTGAGAGAGTTTAAAACAAGGAACCGCCCGAACTAAACGCTCAGGCGGAGTGTGGTGTGAGGAGTGAACGGAAACTTGCGTCTCCGCTTCTTTCATTGTAGACGACATATTTGGGTTTTCCAGCGTCTTGTGGAGGGGAAAAAAGTTTATGAATTTGCCTAGGAAATTAGCAGCTGCGGGGAGTGAGACGAGGCGATGACCCCGACGATCGCACCGGAGCGATGATGCCTGGCGATCGTCGCGCTTGCCACTTCTGGGCTTCAGAATTTGGCTAAAGTTGAGCCTGAATTCCGCTCCCTTGCATTAAATTTCTGTAAAGTAACGTAGGTGACAGACAGCAAAGGTCTAGAGGAAAGCTACGCTCTGAAGGGTGAGCGGCTTGGGTGCAGGCTCGGCTAGTGGTGTGTTCTGAAGAATATCTCTGTTCCTGATGGCTGGGTTGTCCGTCAGTTTAAATTCTGGCACTCACCAGAAGCACTGTGGCGTTCAGTTGTCTGTAATCTTTGGAGAAAAGGAGTAAGGAGTGATTGAAATCATGCAACGACCTGCGCAGAACTTTTTGGCGAGTGTTTTAACGAAAACGCCTGGGTTGACTGCTGCCGTGCTGGGACTTTTGGCAGCCAGTCCAGCGATCGCGGCCCCTGAGCATCCCGTGGCAGACAACCGTTTGGCAGCCAGTTCAGCGGTCGCGGCCCCTGAGCGTCCCGTGGCAGACAACGGTTTGGCCGCACCTGCAAGCAGAAGTGTTCAGGCAAGCGAAATCGAGTCTGATTCCTCAGAGACGGGCATGGATCAGGTGACTTCGGTTTCTCAACTGGCTGATGTAAATCCGCGAGACTGGGCGTTTCAGGCGTTGCAGTCGCTAGTGGAGCGCTATGGCTGCATCGCAGGCTATCCTGACAAGACCTTCCGTGGCAACCAGGCGCTGACTCGCTATGAGTTTGCGGCTGGGCTGAATGCCTGCCTCGATCGTGTTAACGAGTTGATCGCAGCAGGCACGGCGGATTTAGTGAGAAAGGAGGATCTAATTGCGATCCAGCGTTTGCAAGAAGAGTACGCTGCTGAACTAGTCACCCTGCGTGGTCGCACTGATACGTTGGAATCTCGCACCGCCACTCTGGAGAAGCAGCAGTTTTCTACCACTACTAAGCTGTTTGGGCAGGCGATTATCGGGGTGCAGGGTCACAACAGCCCAGACATTTCCCTGGCAGGTATCCGGTTCAACAATGACTCGGATCAGGTCAATGTGATCTCCAGCGTTCAACTCAGTCTCTACACCCAGTTCAGTGAACGGAGCCTGCTGCTGACTGGACTGCAAGCCGGATCGGGCAACACCTTTGGCAACCAGCTACTGACTAGAGATACGCTGCTGGGCTACGAAGGCGACACGGGCAGCTCGATCCAACTCAGCGACCTTACCTATCGGCAACTGGTGGGCAACAACTTGGCGCTGGTGGTGGGGGCGCGAGGCGTGAACATGGTCAACGTTTTCCGGGGCGCAAACCGGATTGAGAGTGCCGGACAAGGGCCGCTCTCTCGCTTTGCCCAACGTAACCCGATCCACAATATTGGCGGTGATGGAGCTGGGGCGGGCTTTGACTGGCAGATCAGCCCTAATCTATCGCTGCAAGCAGTCTACACAGCCAACCGCCCTAATGATCCGGTTCGGGGCGGACTGTTCGGCAGCGTGGATGGCAGCAACACGGCTGGGGTGCAGTTGGCGATCGCGCCCACCCCGACGATCGACATTGCCTTCAACTACGTCAATTCCTACTCGCCCTTTGGCGCTTTGGGGACTGCGGTGGGTGACGACCAGTTGGCTCTGTCTAGCCGACCGGATTTGCGGGCCCCAATTCAGACCAATGCTTTCGGGGCTACGGTGGGTTGGCGAGTAACTCCCAAGTTAACTTTGGGCGGCTGGGCCGGCTACACCAATTCTGAACTGAAAGGGGCTTCTGGTCGGGTGGAGACGCTGAACTGGATGGCGTTTCTGAACTTTCCAGATCTGTTTGCACCAGGGAATTTGGGCGCGATCTATGTAGGTCAGCCGCCACGCATCACTAACAGTGATTTGCCTTCGGGAAGCAACGTGCCCAGTTTCATCAGTCAGGGAGATCTGCTGGCTGGCCCAGGAGATCAGCCGGGAAGAACAACTCACGTTGAGGGTTTCTACCGCTTTCGGGTTTCGGACAATATCAGCATCACGCCCGGATTTGTCCTGATTTTCAACCCGAACCACAACCCAGACAATGACACGATCGCGGTGGGTGTACTGAGAACCACGTTCACCTTCTAGTGATCTTTCTTCTAGTTTCCAGGAGAAAGATTGCGCTGTCGGGAACTTTCTCCGGGCCGCCTGATTCTTTGGAAACTACGGATAACTCTAGGAACTGCGCTCACCCCTAGCCTGTTTCTCAGCTATCAAAACGCTTGGTCAAAATGCCTGATCGATCGCGTACTAAGTTTGCCCCCAACTGACCGTCTCTGCTTAAGTTACTGTCAACTGCATTCACTTATCAGCCTTCATTCACTACTGTCATAAGGATTTCTTTCGTGATGATTGACTCTACACGCTTTGTTTGCTTGGGACTGCTGGCTGGGAGTTTGACGATCGCCTCGATCGCCCGTGCCGACATCCCTATCACAGGCGGTCAGGTGGGCGGAGATGCTGCTTTTTTCTTGCCTAGAACCCCCTCGACTGGGGGCACTGCAACTGGCGGCACTGCAACTGGGGGCACTTCCTCAACTCCCGCCGCTCCGGTTCTGTTTGACACCGCGATTCGCACTTTGCGGCTAGTTACGCCCAACGGAACGTCAACTACGTCTTATTTCATTCCCAACGCCAGCCGCTATACCGACACCAACAGCAACGGGATACCCGATCGTGGCGATACGGGCAGACTGGAAGGGCGGCTGAGTGGCGTTGCCTTCAGCAGCAGTGGCAACCCCACCTATTTTCAGGGTGTTCCCACTGCTCTCAACTTCACCCTCAACACCTTCTCGTCTAGTCTGCTGCAAGGCGGGACGCTGATTAGCCCTCAGCAAGTGGGAACGGCTCCGTTGATTTTTCTGCCTGTTGCACCCGTCACGCTCTCTAGTGCTTCCAGCGCCAACTTCACGGCCCAGTCTGGTTTATTGAGTGTCGGAGCTTTTGACGCTAACCTGACGGGCGATTTCATCGGGTTGCCGTCAAGCTTGCAACTGCGATCGTCTTCTGGCTCCACTTTGCCCGTGGTGACAACGCTGGGCCGTCGGATTAAGTTTGACTTTGAGGGACAGAATGTTGTTCCTACTTTTGCCAGCTTCAATAGCCAAACCCTGGAGCTTGAGAGCCGGACAACCGACTTCAAAATTCAGAGTGTTGGAACTCCGGGCACACAAGAATTCAAAATTGAGGGCAGCACAGGAACTCTAGACCTGACTTTGACGGGGCCCTTCGACATCAAGCGCAACGAGGCAATTAATCCCAATGCCGCTTTGAGCTACCAAATCAAAGGCGAAGGCCCAGGATATGTTGCTTTCGGTAGCGATAACTCGGTCGGCTTCACGGGAACCTCACGGCGTGACACCACTTTCCAATTCGAGCAGGGCAGCAACCGATTTGAAGGTCGAAGCAGTGGTGACATCGATTTCTCCCTCACTTCGGGCAGTGGCACAAGCAGTACGAATTTCACGCCTGTTGTGGGAGTGAACAACAACGGCACGAATTTCACTCAATCAAATACTTCTACAAACACCTCAAGCAATACTTCCACAAACACCTCAAACAACACCTCGAATAATACTTCCAACAACACCTCGAACAATACTTCTAATAATACCTCGAACAACACTTCCACAAACTCAAGTAGTACGGGTTCCTCGTCTGGAACGTCCGTGAATTTCTTCTCTGCCACCTTTGTGCTGAACTCTAGCAGCACATACATTGCCTCCTTCGATCCAACGCTGGCGCTTTCTAGAAGCAATGGCGACGATGATGATGATGACAACGATCGCGCAGACTACACCATCTACCGTGCGAGAGGATCAGTGCAGGTGGAAGTGGAGCAGCGCGGCGATCGTATTGTGTTGATTGAACGGGAGCGTGGTCAGGGCCGGGCGTTAGGGCGGCGCGATCGAGGTCGGGTCATCTCCACTTATCAGGTGATTGGGCTACCTAGCCGAGTCTTCCCTGGTCTGGTTGGTTTGCAGCAACTCCCCGCCGAGTCTACCCAGACCACCACTCCTGGCAGCACGACTACTCCGAGTATCACTACTCCAAGTACCACCACTCCAGGCAGCACGACCACTCCGAGTACGACTACTCCAAGTACCACTACTCCAGGCAGCACGACCACTCCGAGTACGACAACACCGAGCACGACTACTCCCGGCAGCACGACCACTCCGAGTACAACAACACCGAGTACCACCACTCCTGGTGGAGCAGCTCAGTAAAAGTGTGTTGGCAGGTGGAGTGCTTTCTAACTCCGCCTGCTGCTTAAGTCCTAGAACATACCTAGAAAAAGTATGGACTGGGCGCTCAAACACTTAAAAAAATCCCCCAGCCTTTTTA
Source organism: Thermosynechococcaceae cyanobacterium (assembly GCA_036703905.1). GTDB lineage: Bacteria > Cyanobacteriota > Cyanobacteriia > Leptolyngbyales > Leptolyngbyaceae > DATNQR01. Next base: position 673 of record DATNQR010000328.1, on the reverse strand, counting down.
GAGAGGCTGAGGGATTTTTTAAGTGCTTTGCTACAGATAACAGAACTTCTCGGAAATCCTTTTGTTAACTCACGAAATCTAACGTGAAGCAAAAACAGGTGCAGTGCATTGAGTTTCTAATAGAACCCTACTTGCCCATGCCTAGCTGCTGCGCTTTTTGGTAGACTTTGCCCTCGGTCAGCAGGGAAGGAGCGACGACGATCTCCACCTGCTGCATTTCTTTGATGTCCTTTGCGCCCAGTGTGCCCATGCTGGTTTGCAGGGCCCCCAGGAAGTTGTGGGTTCCGTCGTCAAGCTTGGCAGGGCCGCGCAGAATTTGCTCCAGCGTTCCGGTTGTGCCGACGCGGATGCGGGTTCCCCGTGGCAGGACGGGGCTAGGGGTGGCCATACCCCAGTGGTAGCCGCGGCCAGGCGCTTCGGCGGCTCTGGCGAAGGGGGAGCCGATCATTACGCCATCTGCACCGGAGGCGATGCACTTGCAGATGTCGCCGCCAGTGATCAGTCCGCCATCGGCGATGACGGGGACGTAGTTGCCAGTTTCGTGGTGATAGTCGGTGCGGGCAGCGGCGCAGTCGGCGATCGCGGTGACTTGGGGAATGCCCACGCCCAACACGCCACGGGAGGTGCAGGCGGCTCCGGGGCCGATGCCCACCAAGATTCCGGCGGCTCCAGC